>JALTLP010000381.1:0-16035 GCA_027001895.1 Chromatiales bacterium
GCTAAGAAAACACCCGCTAAAAAGGCGACCAGGAAAAAAACACCCGCTAAAAAGGCCGCTAGCAAGAAGAAAGTCACCAGGAAAAAGGTTGCTGCCAAAAAAACACCCGCTAAAAAGGCCGCTAGCAAGAAGAAAGTCGCCAGGAAAAAGGCGACTACGAAAAAAGCACCTGTGCGCCGAGCATCGGCCGATGAAGTACACAGCTTTACACCTTATAAAATAGTCAAAGGTGAAGACTATATGAACGAGGAGCAAACCGCTCACTTCATAGAGATCCTCAATGACTGGAAGCAAGGCCTGATGCAGGAAGTGGACAGAACTGTACACCATATGCAGGATGAAGCGGCTAACTTCCCAGACCCGAATGACCGTGCCAGCCAGGAGTCTGAATTTGCGATGGAATTACGCACTCGTGACCGGGAACGTAAACTAATCAAGAAAATTGACGAATCTCTGGCCAACCTCGAAAGCGGTGACTACGGTTACTGTGAGGATTGCGGTATTGAGATAGGTGTACGTCGACTGGAAGCCCGTCCTACGGCTAACCTGTGCATTGACTGCAAGAGTCTGGAAGAAATTCGCGAGCGTCAGCGTCGCTAGACAAGGGCCTGACTAACCCGCGCTGGCTTTTAATGCCCGGTCGCCTTCACGGCGATCGGTCATAATTTGCAGTTTGTTCCCTTTAGCAAAATTCATAACAAAATCATACATTTCCGGGTTTTTTCTCGACAAACCTCGAGCTACGATCAGACACTTTTCGCCGTTCATTACACACGGCTGAACAAACTCGTGATACTTTAGACGCTGGTCACTGCCAAAGCTGGCCAGAGTCGATGACAACCGCTCTATCCAGTCACTTGGGCGCAGCTTTGCCCCATCTTCTTTAATTCCCTGAATGACGTGAACGTCATCATCCGGTATATTTGGCACACTAAACCTCCTGATTTTTATACTTTTTATAGCGGTTAACAGACCGAAAAACTTTAAATATTTTATTGATATTCCAATTATGCACAGATCAAGGCTGATGCCGTGACAAATAAACAAGTCTACCGCGGCCGCTTTGCCCCCTCCCCGAGCGGCCCGTTACATTTTGGTTCGTTACTCGCGGCAACAGCAAGTTACCTGCAAGCTCGCAAAAATAACGGCCAGTGGTATTTACGTATAGAAGACATCGACCCACCGCGCGAAGTCTCAGGCGCAAGCAAGCACATCATTAAAACACTGCAAGACTACGGCTTTGAATGGGATAAACTAAGCTACCAAAGCGAAAGGACAGAAATTTACCAGGATTACCTTCAACAATTACAACAAGCAAAGCTTGCTTACGATTGTGGCTGTTCAAGAAAACAAATCAGTGAATATAATTTAAAACACCAGCTTAATACCAACTGTTATCCTGGCACCTGCCGCGAAGGGCTTAACGGCAAACAAGCCCGTGCGATCCGTTTTAAAATTGAAAAACCGCTATTAACCATCAATGATGCCATTCAGGGTGAAAAAACACTTAACCTTGATGAAATCGCCGGCGACTTTATTCTAAAACGTGCCGATGGCTTTTATTCTTACCAGCTTGCCGTTGCTATAGACGATAGTCTGCAGGAAATAACCGAGGTTGTACGTGGCTATGATTTATTTGAGTCCAGTTTTTATCAACAAGCTATTCGAAATGCACTCGGACTAACCTCCCCAGGCTATGCACATATACCGGTTGCCGTTAGCCGTGAAGGTATCAAGCTAAGTAAGCAGTCTGCCGCTAAAGATATTTCGACTGAAGTTGCCAACAAGCTGCTCTGGCTGGCACTTAAACAGCTTGGCCAACAACCCCCGTTAACCCTGCAATTTGATGGATTAAAGCAAATTTGGGGATGGGCAATAAAAAACTGGCAACTGGCTAATGTACCCAGGGTGCATAGCTTTGCCAGCCTTGTTGAATAAACAAACTTTGTTTGCCGGATAGCATACAAAGCCGTTTACGATTACAATGAAGCAACTTAAATTATAAACAGACAAGCATGACTGACAGTAACCTGCATAATTCTGATACACCAGCCGATAACGACCTGGAAAATATCGCAGACATTGAAAAGTACTTTCTTCATGGCAAAGGAGAAATTGTTCAGAAGCTGCGTATGCTGGCTAAAAGCAAATCTTCGATTACAGGTTACTTTAACCAGGGTAGTGACTTTTTCCTGACCGGTATTGTTGATGTACTGCGTGATAAAAATATCCTGGTGCTCGACATCAGTAACGATCAAAGCCTGAATAAAAAAATTACATCGACCAGCCATATTGTTTTTAAAACAAAGCATATGGGGATTACCGCACAATTTAATACCCAGTCCATACAAACAGCCAAATTTAAAGGCCAGCAATATTTTGCCTGTGCAATTCCTGACGAACTTTTATGGGTTCAACGCCGCGAACATTACCGGGTACATATTCCAATGGCTAATAATGCGGTATGCCAGCTTAAAAATGATGAAGGTAATTTGGAGGAATTCCGTATTATCGACGTGAGTGGCGGAGGCATTGCTATCGCGGATGAAAACTTCCATTTAAAAGTTGAAGCCGGAGAAGAATTTCTCAATGCCGACATTATCTTTACTAAAGAGTTAAGCACTACAACTAACTTAACAATACAAAACACCTTACCACTTAACTTTAATGCGGCCGACAGTGGTCAACGTATTGGCTGCAAGTTTGCAACACTAAGGGTAGATTTTGAGGCCGAGCTACAAAAATATATTAACCAGCTCGACAGTGAAAACCGTAAAACCCTGCCAGACAATTAAACAAAATTTAATGCCAGAATGCTTTAAATACTATTGACCTGCACCCCAAATACCGATTAAATACTACACTACAAAACAATAAAATATTACCAATAATCAATAACTTACGTTATACGAATTATAAATCAAACAGCCATACACTGTTGTTAAGGAGCACCCATGTCAGAGTCTAAAATCTACCCGGTTAAGGAAAGTTTTGCAGCCAATGCACATATTACTGAAACACAGTATAAAGAAATGTATCAACGTTCGGTTGATGACCCCGCTGGATTTTGGGCTGAACAGGCGAATGATTTTATCGACTGGTACAAGCCATGGGACTCTGTTCTGAACTGGGATTATTCCAAAGGCGATATTCGCTGGTTCGAGGGTGCACAACTTAATGTTAGCTATAACTGTATTGACCGCCATTTAGAAACCCGCGGCGATCAAACAGCCATTATCTGGGAAGGTGATGACCCCGCTGATGATAAAAAAATTACCTATAAAGAACTTCATCAGGAAGTTAGCAAGCTTGCCAATGTTTTAAAAACACGCGGCGTTAAAAAAGGTGACCGTGTTTGTATTTATATGCCAATGATTCCCGAAGCGGCTTATGCCATGCTTGCCTGTACTCGTATCGGTGCGGTGCACTCGGTTGTGTTTGGTGGTTTCTCACCGGAGTCTTTAAAAGATCGTATCCTCGATTCTGATTGCCAGATTGTTATCACCGCCGATGAAGGTTTACGTGGTAGCAAAAAAATTCCATTAAAAGCCAATACCGATAAAGCCGTTGAACAATGTCCTAATGTACATACTGTATTAACCGTTAAACGTACCGGTGGCGACATTAACTGGAACGATAAAATTGATGTCTGGTATCACGATTTAATGTCCGATGCATCAACAGACTGCCCGCCCGAAAAAATGGGGGCAGAAGATCCTCTGTTTATTCTTTACACTTCCGGTTCTACCGGCAAACCTAAAGGTGTATTGCATACCACCGGTGGTTATATTTTATATGCAGCAATGACAACCAAGTACACCTTCGATTTACATGAAGGTGACGTTTACTGGTGTACAGCCGACGTGGGTTGGGTAACCGGTCATAGCTATCTGGTTTATGGCCCGCTTGCGATTGGTGGCACAACCCTTTCATTTGAAGGCGTACCAAACTACCCAAGTGCATCACGTTTCTGGGAAGTTGTAGACAAACATAAAGTTAATGTTTTTTATACGGCACCCACAGCAATACGTGCCTTGATGCGCGAAGGCAATGAACCGGTTACAAAAACCAGCCGTAAAAGTTTAAGACTGCTCGGTACTGTAGGCGAGCCAATTAATCCCGAAGCATGGGAATGGTATTACCGAATAGTGGGCGAAGAACGTTGCCCTATTGTTGATACCTGGTGGCAAACTGAAACGGGCGGCCATATGTTAACCCCGCTACCCGGTGCAACTGCGTTAAAACCTGGCTCCGCTACTCGCCCCTTCTTTGGTGTACAACCTGCATTGATGGACACCGATGGAAAAATGATTGAAGGTAATCCTGCCGAAGGTGCATTGGTGATGACACACCCCTGGCCCGGACAAATGCGCAGTGTCTATGGCGACCATGATCGTTTTATTAAAACCTATTTTTCTGATTACCCCGGTTACTATTTTAGTGGTGACGGCGCACGCCGTGACGAAGATGGCTATTATTGGATCACAGGCCGTATGGATGATGTGCTTAATATTTCCGGACACCGTATGGGTACTGCCGAAGTCGAAAGTGCATTGGTATTACATGAATCCATTGCCGAAGCGGCTGTGGTGGGTTACCCGCATGAAATTAAAGGCCAGGGAATTTATGCCTATGTTACACCAATAGCCGGTGTTGAAATGACAGAAGAACTTCGAAAAGAATTAATTCAGTTAGTACGTACCGAGATAGGCCCAATTGCTTCACCGGATATTATTCAATGGGCACCGGGTTTACCAAAAACACGTTCCGGTAAAATTATGCGACGTATCCTGCGCAAGATTGCAGCCAACGAAGTGGATGAACTCGGTGATACCAGTACCCTCGCCGACCCGCATGTTGTTGAAGAACTGGTTAAAAACCGGGCGAATAAATGAAAATAAAATTATTATTGTTAAGTTGTTTTTTAATTTCTGGATCCGTTCAGGCAGAAACCGACAAACGACAATTCGTTGAAATGCCTGAAATGATGCAAAACCATATGATGGCCAATATGCGTCATCATCTGGAATCGATTAATGAAATTTTATTCCTTATGAGCAATAACCAACTGGACAAAGCCGCTGACGTTGCTGAACAAAATCTGGGGATGACTTCGCTCACTTCACATAACGCAGCACATATGGCTAAGTTTATGCCTGAAGGTATGCGCAAAGCCGGAACAAGCATGCATAAATCCGCCAGCCGTTTTGCTCTTAAAGCGACCGAAGGTGATGCTGCATCTGCATACAAGGCTTTATCTAAAGTCACTTCTGCCTGTGTTACCTGTCATGCTGGATACCGGATACGGTAAATCAGGTTAAACCTGTTTTTGTTGTGTCGTCACTTTTTTTATCAGCATAATTTAATATTACATCTGATAATTTGTCGCGCAAGTTTTCAATTTTTCGGATAATTGCGTTAAGGCGAAGCTTCTGAAACAAATTCCAGCCAACCGGGTTTGGGCGAAAGATACTATGGTGGATTCGGGTATTGATAATCAATGCATTGGAAAGGCTCATCCCTTTTGGTAATTTTTCCTGCAGATTATTTAAAATATTATTTAAAACAACTTTTCTAACGATAAAATGCACAACAACAAACAATATTACTGTCGCAGAAATAACACCTGTTGAAATCCATGGGTTTTGATTAACGAAATTCAGGTATGTGTTTTTATCAAAACCTACGCCAGTAAAATGCAAAGCTGCACCGATAATTATAGAAAACAAAATAAGAAAAGCAGCATCCCATAATAATACTTTTTTCATCCACCGGTCTCTTACAGCCTGTATGGGTTGAATTATGCTGTCATTAAAAGTAGTCGTTAATTCGTCAAGGTAATCGACCAATGATGTTAAATGTTCTTTACTGGTATCATCCAGAGTATCTTTACCATGATCTAGTTTCCCGATAATTGAACACCAGGATAAACTATCAAGAAACGATGCATTATTATCAAACAAGCCCAAAGACACACCAAGTTTATCAGCAGACTGATATTGTTTAATTACAGCTAACATCAATTCACGAACATCTGTCAATGGCGTTTCAGACTTTTTAACATGCTGCAAAATTTGTCTGGTGGTTGTTGTCTTTTCGTGGTTTTTACCATTACAAATAGTCATTTTAAATCCTGTCTAAAGTCCAGATCATTGTTGCTGCTGGTAGTGAGGCCAGCCGTTATAATTATATGGATAAGGAGGGTACGGAGGACGCTGATAATAACGCTGGGGTGGATAAGCATTTGCTACCTGGTTATTTGGATAAACAGGCTGCCGTTTTGGCATATAGTTAAACCCTTTATTTGCAGGAGCAAACTGGCCACTACTA
The DNA here is from genome assembly GCA_027001895.1 of Chromatiales bacterium. Lineage (GTDB taxonomy): Bacteria > Pseudomonadota > Gammaproteobacteria > UBA6429 > Thiohalophilaceae > SZUA-37. The sequence continues at coordinate 6,331 of JALTLP010000381.1, forward strand.
TTGGGAGTCTGGTTTGACCTCCAGTTTGATCCCCGATTTGATCCCCGGTTTGGCATAGGAAGATTTGGCCCATAATATGGGCGCCAGTTTGGCGGTGGGTAAGACCCTGCATATTGATTGTGCTGTCTTAAATTATTTCCTTGCCCCTGATTCTGTTTTTGGTAAATTTTATTCATTGCCTGCATGTGCTTTTTCTGCAGCTCTAACATTTGTTGTTGTCTTTCGCGCTGGCGTTTTTGTTCCTGTAACTGGCTTTCACGCAATGACTTCTGGTAGTTTGCCTGCAATTCATTTATCTTTTTTTGTTGTTCTGATAAGGGTGTATTATTTGTCAGGCCAGGGTTGTTTCCATATCGATTATTTGCGACTGATGGATTCGAAGACCACGGCGTGTTCATGCTCGGATTATTCGCTGTCATCATAGACGCATCACCCATATGTTCTGAGTCTGCTGTTGCCACTTCCTCCTGCCGTGAAGATTCCAGGTAATATACAATACCGATAACTATCAGTACTGTTGCTGCCATATGCACACCATACTTTATATACCAGGGTTTAGACGGTCGTTCTGAGTCCTCAGAAACGCCCATTTCTTTCAAACGTTGTTTTATATGTTCCTGCTTGTCTTCTTCAGCTGTATGTACTTCTTTTTCATCTGATGAATTTTCCTGAGTCTCTTCACTCATAACTGCATCCTCCGAAATAATATTTTTTATTAACTACCATGGCATAAAGGTATTCATAAATGACATGGGGCGTGAAACACTGTTATTTAGCACCGAAAAATCATAGCGCATCTGATTCATTGACTGGTTCATACCACGCATGTGGTAAGTCATTTCTTTCATGCTGGCAGACTGGCTGTCAACTGTTTGTGTCATAAGAACCATGTTTTTGGAAATAGCACTCATTTGTGTCGAGATTAATGTCATATCCTGAGTCATATGAACCATGTTATCGGCTATTCGATCTGCATCCTTGGTTAAGCTATAGATGAGGAAAAACCCGTATCCTGCCAGAACGATAAATGCCAGTAATGAAGGATAAACTATCATTTCCCAACGCTTTGCACTGGACATAAAAGCCTTGGATAACTGATCCAGGCTTTTACCCATGCAGTCTTCCATGTTCTCCGGATTAAACTGCTTTGCCATCGTAGAGTTTGCATGGCACTCTGCAGGGTCAAGATCACAATTTTCTATATCACCATGGCAACCATCCGGCGTACCATCGCATTGCTGTTTTTTATCTGGCTCGTTAGTATTTGACATTCACTACTCTCTTTTGACTTACTGATTAATCTTTGCCAACTGTGCTGTCAACAATTCTGCTTTATCAGGATTAAGTCCCATAATAACACGATTTAAATAACCCACCTGTGCAAACTGGTTTTGCTCAATCAAACGAATTGCTGCTTCATAATATGCATTACCTGCCTTATCCCAGCTGCCAATCGCATAATAAACATTCCCCAGCTCACCAAAATAATCAGCCTCATCATTTTCAAGTTCAATAAGTTCTTTATAGATTTTAATCGCAACATGCGGGTTACCTTCATGGTAAGCAATACGTGCAACTTTCAACAAGGCACTTGCACTTGCCATTTCCTGATCCGTTGAAGCAGTTTGATCTTCGCTTTCAATATCTGTAACGGTACTACTTGTAATAGTCTGTTGATCCGAATCAGGGGTGTCCTGTAAATCAGCAGCCACGACATTACCATCTTTTTCTGATACCTCTTCTGCTGTATTATCATCTGCAACAGGCACATCCGTAACAGCTGGATCTGAAGCAGAGCCCGTTTCTTCAACTTTAGCAATAACTTCTGACGACTCATTTTCTTCAACCGTATTGTCTTTAGTTACTTCTGTACTATCCGCTAAGGTATTTGCTTCCTGAGGCTTATCACTAACTTCATCCACTTTAATATCAGACGCATTCTCGACCGCAATAATTTGATTTGTTTTTGAAAAGGCTGCAAGTTTTGGATGTATACGTTCCGCATAGCTATTGATTTTTTGTGCGATATTTTCAGGTAAGATCTGATGCCGATAATAATAGACTGTAACGATTCCAAACAAAACCAGAATCAATATTATATGGCTTAACAGATGGCGTAATAATTTCATTCGTGTGTCCTCTTAATATTACTGACCAAGTTCAGGAAAAATATATTCAGCAAACAAATTAAATTCTTCGGTTGCCTTACTGCGTTTTGACATTTCAAACACAGCCATTCCCTCACTTAATGAACGCCTGAATACAGTGCGTTGAAATAATCGATTAGGTATTAAATTAATACCGGGTAACTGCTTTATAACTTCTTCTGTATCATCCGATTCTCTTACCTGCCGGTGTGTATCGGCCCTGTTTACGAATGCCCTCAGCTTCGGCGCATTGCCATTGGTTGCATCATCAACAATATCCAGAAAGCGTTGCGTAGCCCATACATCTGGCTGGCTTGGCGGTACGGGGATAATAATCTGGTCAGAAGATTTTATCGCCACCTTCATTGCATCAAGGTTAGCCGCACCCACGTCTACAAGTACCTGTACATTTTTTGGATGATATTTTAAATCCTCCTGCAACGTATCTCTTGGCGGGTATACCTGCAAAGGTGGCGCATAACCTTCTTCACGTCTTACTTCTGCAACATCTATCAGAGTTTGCTGTGGATCCAGATCATATGCAACAACGGGTTGTCCTTTCATTTGCAGCCATAACCCAAGGTTAAACACCACTGTGCTTTTCCCCGAACCACCTTTTAAATTTGCAATTAAAGTAATCATGAATTTATTTCCAGACTAACCCGCCGGCTTTATATTCGTAATAGCCGGATTCTGTGATGCTTTTATATTTTCTACTTTTTTATAACCTTTAGGGATACTGAATAATTTTCTATCCTGCTTTTTAACCTGTATATTTGTCAGCTCACGTAAGTAACCACCAGGTAATTCTTCACGAATGACCATCTTTAATTCCGGGTCATACCATTGCTTTGATACACGATGCTGCCCGGATGGATGATTAAAGACAGATTCCCATTGCTCAAGCTTGCGCCCGTTAACAGTCGTATTTCCCAGCATTTTTAATTCTGAAACACTACCATCAGGAAACATTTCTTTTATTGCAATGCGGCGCTTTACATCAATCCAGTGCAGGCTTTTAAATGGTTTTCCATTAATAACTCTTTCAACCTGCCATTTTTCTACCTGTCTTTTATTTAGTTTTTCTGTCCCCATATTTTTACATTTTGCATTTTTAACACCATCACAGGGTGTTTTTACTGACTTACCCGACCACGTTCTTGAACCAGGCAAACCTTTTTGTTCGATATACATCTTCTGATCCGGATAAAGTAAAATTCTTTTTCCCTTTGCAGGGAAGGCAATATCAACAATACGATAGCCTTGTTGATTTAATTCTGTTCTTACTGCATTTTTACTTACGTACATTTTAGACATTAACGGTGGCCGACCGGGTGATAACTGAATTGCATCAGCCGAGAATTCAACACTAATCTGAAACGCATTGGCACAAAATGAAAACAACCAGAGCAAACTCATTACTCCAATAATTTTTAATTGTCTTCTCACTTTATTCACCTGTTTACTTTTAAATAATATGTCATTTAATTTCATGTCAAACTAATGGATAGGCATGGGGGTTCGATACAAGTACCGAACCCCTGTACCCACTACTATTTACCTGACTTGGCAGGTGCCTGTTGCTGTGCAGGTGGTTGTCCCCAACCTGGCGCACCATAACCTGGACCGCCGTAACCCGGACCTGGGCCATAGTAAGCAGGAGGTGGTGGTGGATAGTAACCGCCACCATAGCCTGGACCGTAACCACCATAGTAAGGATTACCATAACCATTACCGTAATAGTTACCATACCCGTTACCATAGCCATTACCGTAACCATTGCCATAGCCACCCATATTGCTGTTACCACGAGTGCTCATGCTGAAGCTCATGTCACCATCGCCCCAACCGTTGCCCCAGCCATTACCGTTGCCCCAACCGTTATTGCCCCAACCGTTGTTGCCCCAACCATTATTACCCCAGTTCCAGGGAGCGCCACCGCCCCATGGTCCCCAGGCATTGGCTGATGAGAATGGCAAAGCTAATGCCATTACAATTGCAGCTGCTCCAATTGCTTTTTTCATTTTCATCATTACTCTTCTCCTAACAATTTAAGTTTGCGATATGAGTAATCATATCTTTACACTCTATTAAGTCTTAAAAGCGATAGCCAAGAGTGCGTAGCTATTACCTTATCTTTTCGAAGGCTGTACTACTGATCAGCACTTCGGAAACTGTTGTCAATCATTACCATGGATAACCTGAAGTTCCAGGGTAACCCAGCCCCGTTGGGTAACCCCCGATAAAACCTGAACCGCCAGGATAAGCCAAACCTGGAGCCATTAATAATGGTGTCGTGTACGGAAACCCCAAACCACCCAAACCCGGTGTTACAAGATTTGGCGCCAGTATGTTTGGATAAGCCGGATATACACCGGGGTATACCGAAGGATAAGCAGGGCTTACGCCATAATACACTCCACCTGGAATAGCATAAGGCTGCGGGTTGGCTGCGCTATTAAAATTTTCATTGTATGAGCGATAGTTATAGTCAGGCGTCTTACTGCGTGTATATCGTTTTTCTTCTGGTTGTTGTCCCCAACCCTGACGACGTCGTTGACTTACTTTTTTGTAGTCACTTCGCTGCACAGTACGTGGCTGAACATAACTATTAGAATGTCCCCGCTTATTTCGATACATCATAGGCTTGCCAAACATTGCTCTTTCCCAACGTTTTGGCCATTGATCTGACGAATAAACAATAGATTGCGCATAAGCATTTGTTAAAAACACGCAAAGCCCTGTAACTGCCAGAGTATATTTGTTAAATGCTTTAATCATATTTAAACCCCTAAACCCTTTTATAAATACAACTACCAACGGCGATAGTGTTGTTGAAAGCGCTGATATCCCCACATGGGTGGCCTGCCATAAGATTGATTTACTGGTGGCAATGGGCGCTGATAGACACGTTGTTGTTGCTTAACCCAGTCTGGAACCTGTGGCGCTTGTTGAGCACGTTGCTGTTGTTGCTTAACCCAGTCTGGAACCTGCGGTGCTTGTTGAGCACGTCGCTGTTGTTGCTTAACCCAGTCTGGAACCTGCGGTGCTTGTTGAGCACGTTGCTGTTGTTGCTTTACCCAGTCTGGAACCTGTGGCGCTTGTTGAGCACGTTGCTGTTGTTGCTTTACCCAGTCTGGAACCTGTGGCGCTTGTTGAGCACGTTGCTGTTGTTGCTTTACCCAATCCGGCACTTGTGGAGGTTGCTGGGCACGTTGCTGTTGTTGCTTTACCCAGTCTGGAACCTGTGGCGCTTGTTGAGCACGTTGCTGTTGTTGCTTTACCCAGTCTGGAACCTGTGGCGCTTGTTGAGCACGTTGCTGTTGTTGCTTTACCCAGTCCGGCACTTGTGGAGCTTGTTGTGTCCAGGCAGGAGGTGCAGGTGGTGTCCACTGTCTGGGGTTAAATCTTTGCGGATTAAACCGTGGTGATGGCTGAAACCTTTGCGAAGATCTTTGTTGTTGTGTTTGAGCTTGTTGCTGCGGTGCCTGCGCTAATTGTTGATTGTATCCTGCATTTTTATCAGCTACAGGCTTGTTTACATCTGCCTTTTTAGCTGACTGTGAATTTTTACTAATTCGTGATGGCTCTGTACGCTTTGGAATAACTGTACGCATATCTGGAAGATTGTGAATAGAACGATATGGCCCAACAGGCGGTGCTGGCATCATTGTGTTTCCAGCTTCTTTTTTATCACTCCCGACATTATCTGTGTCTTCGGCAAAAACAATTGATGTGGCCAGTGCGATGCTTATAACCAGTATCAATATAAACAATTTAATTAAAATATTAGTGTCTTTGTACATTATTCTTGCCTCGTTACTCATCATTTATTTTTTCTTTAACTGAATACCACGTCGTTTTTTCTTGTTTTGCGCTTTCTTGCTTGTTGTCTTTTTTTCATTCTCAGCATTAGCTTTTTTCGCTGTTGCTTTTTTACTGGATGTTGTTTTTTTCTTTTTGTTTGTTTTTTTACGACTTACTTTTGTTTTCTGTGCCTTATTATCTTTTCCGGTTTCAGTGTCTTTATCCATATCATCAGACTTCTTATTATTTTTTACACCGTCTGATGATGAACTGCCTTGACCTGTATCAGTATTTTCTGAATTACCGTCATTATCCTTGTTTAAAATTCTGCTTTTTATGCTTATTACAAGTTCTTGCAAGTACAACTTAATCTTTAAACCATAATCCGTTAGTAAAACTAACAATGACGCTATTGCCTGTTTGGTTTTATTCAATGACAACTTGTCTTTTAATTGTGAAAAAACGTCTGTCTTATCGCCTGATTCAATGGTGTCATCCTCATCGTTGTCAGCAGGGACAGGCTGATCTAATAAAATATAAAACTGTTTCTTCAGGCTGATACACCCCAGGGGAATAACAACAAGGGTTAATACGGTTGCAACTGCCGCACCAAACAACAGGCTCACCGCCATTCCCTGGAAAATTGGATCGGTAATAATCATCCATGCACCGGCCATCAAGGTTAAGGCCGTAATTAAAATTGGACGCATTCTTATTTGCCCGGCACTCACAACTGCTTCGGTAATAGCCATGCCTTTCCCGACTTCAGTTTTTACAAACTCAACCAGTAAAATAGAATTACGTACCACAATACCTGCAAGAGCGATAAAACCAATCATTGAGGTTGCGGTAAACTCTGCATCCATTAACCAGTGTCCCGGAATAATACCAATAAGAGTTAAGGGGATCGGTGCCATTATTAATCCCGCAAGAGTAAAGTTTTTAAATTCCCAAACAATCAAACCGTAAATTAAAACTAGTGCCGCCATAAATGCCAGCCCCATATCACGGAAAGTTTCATAAGTCACAGTCCATTCTCCACCCCATTCAAAGCCGGACTTTATATCTTCTTCCGGTGGCGCAATTAAACCCATTGGCATACCTGTCATGGTAATACCGTCCGGGGTTGTGTAATTTTCCAGCATATCTTCGACATTAAACATACCGTAGATAGGCGCACCTAAGCGTCCTTCCATTTCACCGGTAACATATTCAACACCACGCAAATCTTTATGAAAAATAATGGGGTCTTCTTTTACCAGCATAAAGCGACCCAGTTCACCAAGTGGAATTGTTTTACCGCTGTTTGACATAACTGGTAAGTTTTTAAGGCGTTGGATCTGGGATCGAACTGATAGTGGCACCTGTAAAACAATATAGGTCGGCTCACGCACAACTCCGCGCTTGATATCCCCTAAACGGTATCCTCCCATCGACATAGCAAGATGCTGGTTTATCGTATCGACTGAGATACCAAAACGTACCGCCTTTTCAATATCTACTTCAAAGCGCCAGTAGTTATATTCTGCGGGCAAGTAGTTATCGACATCAACCACCCCCTCTGCCTGTTCAAAGATACTCGTCATATCTCTGGCAACTTGTCGACGAGTATTAGCATCCGGGCCATAAATCTCTGCTACTACGGTTTGTAACACCGGTGGGCCAGGCGGCATTTCAACAACCTGAGTACGGATACCCGTACGATTAATATCAGATCTGGATGCAATAAATTCCTTAATAATATGACGTGCATCGACAGCAATATCATGACTTGGGCGTTCACGCTCTTCCTTGTCTTTTAGCATGACCTGAATATCCGCTTCCCAGGGTTGCTGGCGAAGATAATAATGGCGCACCATGCCATTAAAATTAAAGGGAGATGCAGTACCAACATAAGATTGCACCGCTGTGACTTCCGGAATAGCCCGTAATTTTTCGACAATCTGCTGAGTGACATTTGCTGTTACGGGTAATGCTGTACCTTCCGGCATATTAACAACAACATTAAACTCCGGTTTGTTATCAAACGGCAACATTTTTACCGTAACGGCCGTGGTGTAAAACATACTGCATGCAAGTAATGTAAGAATTATCAACCCGAATAAAAAACCTTTACCATAAGTTTTATTTGTACATAGTGGCAACATACAGGGTTTATAGTATTTACCAACCGCTTCACGAAACTTTTCTTCACGCTCTTCGGCTTTCTTTAATGCTTTAACTTGTGGACGTACCCGCATTGCAAACCACGGCGCAAACACAAAAGCGGCTATCAAAGAAAAGAACATAGCCGCAGCACCGAGCACCGGGATGGGTCGCATATACGGCCCCATTAATCCACTTACCACGCCCATTGGTAATAAAGCAGAGATAATGGTTAAGGTTGCTAAAACAGTCGGGTTGCCTACTTCGCGAACAGCATCAATAGCGATATCGATTGTTGTTTTACCGGCTTCAAGCCAGCGCCGAAAAATATTTTCTACAACAACCGTAGCATCATCCACCAGAATACCGATTGAAAACACCAATGCAAACAGACTGACCCTGTCAATAGTGTAGTCAATAACCCATGCTGCCCAGATTGTGACAAGGATTACAATAGGTATAACAACAACGACTACTGAAGCCGCACGTAAACCTAAACCAATAAGGCAAAGTATTGCTACTGCGCCCGCTGCTTCAAGGAGTGCAGCCAGTAATTCATTAACTTTATCGTTTGCACTTTTTCCGTAATTACGTGTAACTTCAACATGCACATTGCCGGGGATTAAATTCCCTTTTAATGACTCAAGTTTTTTTAGAATGGCATTGGCAACGGTTACGCCGTTGGTTCCAATTTTTTTGGCGATAGCAATGGTCACTGCCGGTTCACCATGTGAATGGTTAAAGCCAGCCTCATTTGCTGCACCTGAATAATAATTTACAAGTTGTTTTGTTTCTTCCGGAGACTGACTAACTCGTGCCACATCACGCACATAGATAGGAGAACCATCTCTTACACCAATAACCAGTCGTGATATTTCATCAGCCGTTTTGAGAAAGGCTCCGGTGTAAACATTAAAAGTCAGATTATTCCCTTCGATATTCCCGGCTGCTTTTTCAGAGTTTGCTGTCTGAATTGTACGGGCTAATTGAGCAATACTGATACCGTAACCACTTAAACGTTCCGGGTAAGCTTCGATGCGAATTTGATCGGCTCGTCCACCGACAACAAAACCATTACCGGTATTGGGTACTTCTTCCAGCCTTTGCAGTACGTCAAATGATAAGGTTCTTAAAACATCATCACCGACATCTTTAGACCACATGGTAAGAGTCACTATTGGCACATCATCAATACCCACAGGTTTAACCAGTGGCATCGCAACACCCGGCGGTATCTTGTCAAGATTGGACTGAACCTTATCGTGAACTTTTACAATGGATGGCCCCAGCTTTTCGCCAACAATAAACTGCACGGTTACAATACTGCTACCACGTTGGGTAGCCGAATAAACATGCCGTACACCCGGTATCTCACTCATTAACCGTTCAAGTGGATCCGTTACCAGACTGGTTACCTGTGCGGCCGATGCACCGGGATATTGCACATAAACATCCACCATCGGCACTGAAATTTTTGGGTCTTCCTGACGTGGTGTAAAGATTAAACCTAAAAACCCAATAGCCAGAAATGCCAGCATTAATAAAGGTGTGACCGGCGAGTTTATAAACTGGCTGGTAATACGCCCGGCTATACCCAGATCTTCGT
>JALTLP010000381.1:16045-30945 GCA_027001895.1 Chromatiales bacterium
TTCATAAATTAATACGCTATAAATAATTTTTTTATAATTTATATTACCGGGTCCAACCCGCCGCCATACCGGCTGTAGGTCGCGCAAAGATTCGCTCACCAGGATGCAAGCCGGATAAAACGGCAACAGTAAAATTATCAATCGCCTCACCTAAACGCACTAAACGTAATTCTTTTTTATTTTGTTGATTAACAACAAATACAGCCGGTAAGCTGCCACGCCAGATTACGGCACTGTTTGGAATAATTGGCAGGTTTTGAACCGGCGTAGATGGATCGGGCAGCATCACTTCGGCATACATACCTGGCCCACCGGGGATACCTTCAGGTAAATCAAATTTCACGGTAACGGTGTGACGATTGTTATCCGCAACCGGATAAATTTGTGCGACTCGCGCCTGAATACGCGTGTTACCCACATCAAGAATCACAGGTACATACATATCATTTTGAATACCCGAAACTAATCGTACCGGCACTTCAACTTTTAATTGTAAAACACGGCTATCAGCCAGTTTTAACAGAGGTTGTCCCGGTTGAACGGTTTGCCCAACCTCAACTAATTTTTTAACAATGATGGCATCAAATGGAACTATCGCCCGGCTATCGCGCAGTTTTGCATCAACTTCACGTAACTTTGATAAAGCACGAATATGCTGACTACGTGCCAGACCAACATTCGTACCCTGTGCATACAAGTCGGCCTGTCTTTCGAGTATTGGATTGCCATAACCCATACTGTTTCCCATGGGACGACTAAAAAACATATCAAACAAAGAGGGTAAGCCCATGCCTGGCATACGACCAATATCACGTGAACGCGGTGCCCAGAATTCTTTTGAGTATTGCACCTGGGAATTCTGAAATGCCTGCGTCTGTGCATTTATATTTGCAAGCGCCTGAGCTCGTTGTGCAAGCAAATCGTCATCGTCAATGGCGGCAACAACATCACCCGCTTTAAAGAACTCGCCTTCAACACCTGCGAGGTAGTCAACCCGACCAGGGATCTGTGCCGATAAGGTTACTTCCCGCAGGGGAACGACCGTGCCACCGAGTACAACACTGCTCCCGGTTGGTGCCATCATTACGTTAATAATTTGTGGTTGCTGTTGAACAGTCTGGTTTCGATTAAAACCATTAGTCTGATAAGCCTGTGAAGCATTACCGGGTTGTTGATATTGATAAGGCGCTGCCGACAATAGTGTCATCGTCCCCAGTAATACAGTAATGAATAGACTTGTTTTTATTTTATTCATAAACCAAACCCCGAAATTGTGAATTTACTGTCCATATATTTTTATCAATATTGTATGTATTCATTGCAAACGATATACTGAGCCAGATCATCGAAGTTAAACTCTTGCCATAACCTTAAAACTTTTAACAAAAGGGCCGGCAATGGCCGGATCTTTAATCATCGAGACATAATCACCTTTAATAAATTTAAGTTTCTGAGATGTGTAGGCCATTCCCAAAGCCATCATGCCCGGTGGATTTTTAAACCATTCCTGCCAGTCTTCAGTTTTAGCACGCAGATCCCAGTTAAGATCTTCACCGTTATATTCACCCGCAGAATTTGCCTGACCTTTCACCACCTGCAACACACCTCTGGGTTGTGGCTCACCAATAACCCCATAAGCAATATTGGAATTAAACTTTAGCTGGGCAAGAGCGGCACATAATGACTGATCAGCGTTCCATTCAGATTGAAAACGCATCATCCACTCATTCGAAAAGAGTTCTGCCAATTTCCCACACCCATCAATATTAATTTTATTTTGTAATATTATTGCAACAGCCGTGCCAGCATCTATCTTATTGTATTTTATGGGTTTTATTTTGAGTGTTGCATTATATACACGAGTATTTCACTAGGTTATATAATATAAATACTTGTATTTATTATATTTTTATTCCAAACTGTATCTGCAACACGTTGCATAAAATAAATGTAATGCAACACATTGCTGTAAATACAAGAGGTTAAAGCACGATGAACTTTGCACCAATTATGGAAGCCATTATTTCTTATATTGAGGAAGGTGTTTTTATTGCTGACCATAAAGGCAATGTTATATATCAAAATCCGACTGCAACTGAATTACTCGGTAGCCCGGACAAACCCATTACAAAACTTCGTGATATCGGTGACTTTAACCTGCAACGTGCATTGATTAAGGCAGCGATTGATGCCGGTGAAATCGATGCAACCGGCCGCCCAACCGGTCAGTTTGTTAAATTTGAGCATAAAATCAATACCCCCTCAGGCAGCCGTTATCTGGAGTTTTACAGCGGGCTGGTCGACAGTGATGAATCCAAAGAGCGCTTAAGGCTTATTCTGGTTCGGGACAGAACCGAACAACGCAGGCTGGAAGCCGTTTTTAAACCCGGAGTCGATGACTTTTCTACCAACGATCCCCGAATGATGGAAATTCTTAACCGTATTCAACAGGTTGCGCCAACAAATGCGGCCGTTTTACTGCAAGGTGAATCCGGTTCAGGTAAAACCCAAATTGCTCGTATGATTCACCAACTCAGCGACCGCGCTCATAAGCCTTTCGTCGAAGTTAACTGTGCCGCGATTCCAGAAAGCCTGATTGAGTCCGAATTATTTGGCCATATTAAAGGCTCCTTTACCGGTGCCACTCAGGACAGGGCTGGCCGCTTTCAGGCAGCCGATGGTGGTACGCTGTTCCTTGATGAAGTCAGTGAAATCCCCATCCACTTACAGGCCAAACTGCTTAAAGCGGTACAAGATCAAAGCTTTGAGATGGTTGGCTCCGATACCTCAATAAATGTGGATGTTCGCATTATTTCTGCATCTAACCGGCATTTACGTGAGCAAGTCGACCAAAACATATTCCGCGCAGATCTTTATTACCGGCTGGCCGTTATTCCCTTAACAATCCCCTCTTTACGTGAACGCCCTGGCGATGTACCCGTATTAATCAAACATTTCTGCAATCGCATGGCACGGCGGGGCTATGATAATACCAAAATGGAATGCAATGCCGAAGCAATGAAACTGATGCTGGACTACCCCTGGCCGGGGAATGTACGGGAACTGGAAAATGCCGTTGAGCACGGTATTATTTGTGCACAGGGTGACAGTGTTGGCCCGGAGAGCCTGCCCCAGCATATACAGGAGTTTTCCCAACGTCGACGCAACCTGCCAGCAGCACAAACCACGAATATGGCGAATGACCATGTACAGCGTAACCAGATAGCCAATGCCCTGAAAGAAACACAGGGAAACAAGTCTCATGCTGCCCAATTGCTTGGCATTGACCGCTCTACACTCTGGCGGCGTATGCAACGCTTTGGGCTAACGGGTTGAAAGTAGAGATATTTACTGACGTAATTCCTGTAGCCGGTGTTCCAGCATGGCCTGCCAGGCCGTTCCTCTTGTTATATGGAACAAATCCTTAAGCACACGACGCTCACTAGGCTTACGGGTATGGCGTACATCGAATTCACCTTTATCCAGTAAACCCCGCTTAATATCCGTAATACGGTATGAACCAATAAACTTGGCCTCCCCCGGCTCAACATGAATAATTTCCTGATAAGCCGTGCGTCTGGAATTAACCAGCACAAATTCACTTTTTTTGGTGTTAAACGCCGAAATAATGTATTTACCCGGTTTTAAATTCTCCGCCATAAAATGGCCATTATTATAAATTAACACTCGCGGTGGCTTAATAAATGGGGATATATAAAACTTACCGTATTCGCGTAACTCAACTTCGGTGACTTTTTCAGGTGCCGTGACATGTCCGAAAATCATGCTGCGGTTGGCTTCTTTAATTTCAAACGGCGGTGCCGGTTTAGCGCAAGCGGCAATGACAAAAACAGGGAATAATAAAAACACCAATTTGCGTAGAATTTGCATAATAAGCCTCAACCTTTAATCCAGTGTATTGCTGTACGCGGCTAAATTTTGCCGCTTACTTAACTTATTATTAAAATTGCAACTAACATGCCAGAATAACCAATAAAAAAGCCCCATCCCGAAAACCAGGATGAGGCTTTTATTACTGACTAAGCGCGTTAGAATTAAGCTTCTGCTTTTTCCTCTGCTGCGGCTGCTTTCATGCTTAAACGGATACGACCTTGTTTGTCGATTTCAAGCACTTTAACTTTAATTGTCTGGCCTTCTGCAAGCTCATCGCTGACTTTCTCAACACGTTCTTCACTGATTTGTGATACGTGAACCAGGCCGTCTTTGCCCGGTAAAATAGTAACAAAGGCACCAAAGTCCATAAGCTTGGCCACTTTACCTTCGTAAATTTTACCCACTTCAACTTCGGCTGTGATTTGTTCAACCATTTTCTTTGCTTCTTCAGCGGCGGCGCCGTCAGAAGATGCAATTTTAACAACACCGTCATCGGTAATATCAACGCTAGTGCCGGTTTGTTCTGTAATAGAACGAATGGTTGCACCACCTTTACCGATAACATCGCGGATTTTATCCGGGTTAATTTTAAAGGTCACATAACGTGGTGCATGGTCAGACATTTCAACACGTGGCTCAGAAATCACTTTATTCATTTCACCTAAAATAAATAAACGCCCTTCTTTGGCCTGGTCTAAAGCAATTTCCATAATTTCTTTGGTAATGCCTTCGATTTTAATATCCATTTGTAATGCAGTAATACCGTTTTCTGAACCAGCGACTTTAAAGTCCATATCGCCCAGATGATCTTCATCACCAAGAATATCGGAAAGAATTGCAAACTTGTCGCCTTCCTTGATTAAGCCCATTGCAATACCAGCGACCGGCGCCTTTGTTGGAACACCTGCGTCCATCATTGACAGGCTTGAACCACAAACTGATGCCATGGAACTTGAACCGTTTGATTCTGTAATTTCAGAAACCACACGCAGTGAATAAGGGAAGTCTTCCTGTTTAGGCATAATGGCTAAAACACCACGCTTGGCTAAACGACCATGACCAATTTCACGGCGACCCGGTGAGCCGGTACGCCCTGTTTCACCTACGCTGAATGGCGGGAAGTTATACTGCAACATAAACGGTTCGCGGTAGCTGCCTTCTAATGCATCAATAACCTGTGAATCACGTTCAGTACCTAGTGTTGTCACAACAATGGCCTGGGTTTCACCACGCGTAAATAAAGCCGAACCGTGCGCGCGAGGCAGTATACCTGTTTTAACGGTAATAGGACGAACTGTACGAGTATCACGACCATCGATACGTGGATTACCGTCTAAAATCTGGCTGCGTACAATACGTTTTTCCAGAGATTCCATTGCATCGCGTACATCTTCTTCGGCCATCGCGTCATCGGCACAAAGTTTTTCGATTGCCGCTTTACGTACTTCAGATAAAGCATCGTAACGCTTTAACTTTTCTTTAATCTGGTAGCCTGCTTTAAAGCCTGCTTCACATTCAGCCGCAACGGCGGCAGCTACTGATGGGTCTTTTTCTTCTGCTGACCAGTCCCATGCAACAGTACCCGCCATTTTTGCAAATTCTTTAATGCCTTCGATAACAGGCTGGAATGCATCGTGGCCAAAAGTAACCGCTCCTAACATCACTTCTTCGGATAAAAGGTCGGCTTCTGATTCAACCATTAACACCGCAGAGTCCGTACCGGCAACAACCAGATCCAGATCTGATTCAGGAATAACCGATGTAGCCGGGTTTAAAATATATTCACCCTCTTTATAACCAACACGTGCAGCACCAACCGGGCCATTAAAAGGTGCGCCGGTTAATGTCAATGCGGCTGATGCACCAATAAGGGCAAGAATGTCCGGTTCC
This sequence comes from Chromatiales bacterium, assembly GCA_027001895.1. Lineage (GTDB taxonomy): Bacteria > Pseudomonadota > Gammaproteobacteria > UBA6429 > Thiohalophilaceae > SZUA-37. The sequence goes on from JALTLP010000381.1 coordinate 21,830, forward strand.
ACTTCCGGGTCACGCGACATAACTGTGGCAATAACCTGTGCTTCGTTGGTAAAGCCATCCGGAAACAATGGGCGAATAGGACGGTCGATTAAACGTGAGGTTAATGTTTCGTGTTCACTGGGACGTGCTTCACGCTTGAGGAAACCACCCGGGATACGACCCACTGAATAGGTTTTTTCTGTGTAGTTAACTGTGAGTGGGAAAAAGTCTCTGCCGGGTGCCGATGTTTTCTCTACCACAGCCGTTACGAGTAACTTTGTATCGCCCATGCTGATAAAAACCGAACCGGTTGCCTGACGTGCAATTTCACCCGTTTCAAGCGTTAAAGTGTGGTCACCATATTGAAATTCATGTTTTACAGGAGTCATCGAGTATCCTCGTTAATATTTTTATAGATTCTTACGGTAGGAATGCCGGTAGCCCTCTACCGGCATTTTATTATATTTGTTGATCGGGCCCTTAATGGTAACAGCCTGTTCTTCGCAGAATTACTTACGTAAACCTAAAGAAGAAATTAAATCGCGGTAACGTTGAATATCTTTGTTTTTAAGATAGTCCAGCAATTTACGACGTTGGCTTACCATACGCAACAAACCCTGACGCGAGTGGTGGTCATGGATATGTTCTTTAAAATGATCCGATAAATCATTGATACGGTTTGATAATAAAGCAACCTGTACTTCAGGTGACCCTGTATCGCCCTCTGAACGAGCGTATTTACTAACAATGTTGGCCTTTTCTTCAGCGCCTAAGGACATCGCAAACTCCTGTTATTACACAAAAAATGTTACAAAATTAAAGGCGCGTATTGTACCTGTGGGCAGCCTTCGGATACAAGTAAAATCGGGGATTTTAGGCAGAATATTCGACTAATTTCGTCGATTTTTCATGTTTTATCCCGATTTCAATCATTTACAGATTTACCAGCCTTTTAGGGGCAACGCGGCCATCATCGAGAATTTGGCCAATACCAATAAAATCGTCCGGGTTTTCACCCATCAGCCGTACCCAACCATTACTCGGTGCTTTTGGCACCTGTACCGGCTGGCCCTGACGGACAAAATAGGCCGAATTGGCCGACAAACTGATTTCTGGCCAGTCAATCAGTGCGGTATGCATGGGCAACAGGTACTCATCGAGTGCATCGAAACCCTGCTCGGCAAGCTCGATAAGTTTGTCCAGTGTAACGGTTTGTTTGATTTCAAACGGCCCCGCTGCAATCCGCCGTAATGAACTTAAATGCGCACCACATTCAAGGATTTCCCCCATATCTTCGACCAGGGTACGAATATAGGTGCCCTTTGAGCAATGTACGAAAATTTCCAGCTCATCTTTATTAAAAGACAACTTTTCGAGCTCGAAAATAGTCACTTTTCGAGGCTTGCGCTCAACTTCAATGCCCTGACGCGCCAGTTCATATAAGGGTTTGCCATTAAGTTTTAACGCAGAATGCATCGGTGGTATTTGTGAAATGTCGCCACGAAACGAATCGAGAGCATTTTCAATGGTCGCGTCTGATAAAACCGGTACCGGGCGCGTTTCCATAATATCACCCTCGGTATCGCCGGTATTGGTACGTACCCCAAGTTTGGCAACACCCTGATATTTTTTATCTGAATCCAGCAGATAACTGGTCAGCTTGGTCGCCTCACCCAGACAAATGGGCAATAAGCCGGTTGCCAGTGGGTCTAGACTACCTGTATGCCCGGCTTTTTGTGCCTTAAAGATTTGCTTCACTTTTTGCAGTGCAGCATTGGACGACATACCCAAGGGTTTGTCCAGCAACACAATACCATTTACAACACGGCCTCTGCGTTTACGCGCCATTAGTCTTTACCTGCGTTATCATTATCTTCTTCAACATGCTTTTTTTTATCTTGCTCAATAGCCTTGTCAATAAGACTGGAAAGACTGGCACCATAGGCAATACTTTTGTCATAAACAAACCTCAGGTTCGGAACAATACGTAAAGACATGCGTTTAGCAAGTTGCTTGCGCATAAAACCGCTGGCCTTAACTAATGCCTGTTGTACATTGTCGGCATCCTGCGAATCATCAAGTAGTGTGTAAAAAACTTTGGCGTAGGCAAGATCATTTGCAACCTCAACGGCTGAAATGGTTAGCAGCTTAAAACGGGGATCGTTGGATTCACTTTGCAGCATATCAGCGATTTCTCGCTGAATCTGTTCACCCACACGACGGGCTCGACTAAAATCTTTTGGCATAACGGTTACGCACTATTACAAATAATTAAAAAAAGAATTAAAGCTCGCGCTTCACTTCCACTCGTTCAAATACTTCGATTTGATCGCCTTCTTTTACGTCATTGTAATTTTTAACGCCAATACCACATTCAGTGCCCTGTTTAACTTCGTTCACATCATCTTTAAAGCGACGTAACGACTCAAGTTCACCTTCATAGATAACAACATTATCACGTAATACACGAATTGGATTGCTGCGCTTAACCGTTCCTTCAACAACCATACAACCGGCAATCGCACCCAGTTTAGGTGAGCGGAACACATCACGCACTTCGGCAAGACCTATAATTTCTTCTTTAAAGTCTGGCGACAACATGCCGGACATCGCACTCTTAACTTCATCAATCAAATCATAGATAACACTGTAATAACGCAGGTCGATTTCTTCTTCGTCTAAAATACGTTTTGCTACGGCATCGGCACGCACATTAAAACCAACCACAATGGCTGTTGATGCCACAGCAAGATTGGCATCCGATTCATTAATACCACCAACACCACTGGCTACAATTTTAACTTTAACTTCTTCAGTTGACAGTTTTGTTAAGGCATCGATAATCGCTTCAACTGAACCCTGTACATCTGCTTTAAGCACAACGTTAACGGTTTTAACATCACCCTCTTCCATTTGAGAGAACATATTTTCAAGTTTGGCGGCTTGCTGACGTGCAAGCTTCACTTCACGAGATTTACTCTGACGGAACACTGCAACTTCACGTGCTTTACGTTCAGTTTCAACTACCGTTGCTTCGTCACCTGCTGATGGTGTACCCGACAAACCTAAAATTTCAACCGGCATAGACGGGCCAGCCGATTCGAGCGACTCACCCTTATCATTAATAATAGCCCGCACACGACCATACTCTAAACCTGCCAGCAGGATGTCGCCTTTGTTTAGCGTGCCACGTTGTACCAGAACCGTTGCGACCGGGCCACGACCTTTATCAAGACGTGCTTCGACAACCACACCACGCGCAACACCATCAACAACGGCTTTAAGTTCAAGTATTTCAGCTTGCAGAACAATAGCTTCAAGAAGCTCATCGACACCTTCACCGGTATGGGCAGAAACATTTAAAATTTGTGTATCCCCACCCCAGTCTTCGGGAATAACATCGTTTTGCGATAATTCATTTTTAACCCGTTCAGGGTCGGCTTCGGGCTTGTCCATTTTATTAACGGCAACGATTAACGGAACTTCTGCTGCCTTAGCATGTTGAATCGCTTCTTTTGTTTGTGGCATAACGCCATCATCGGCAGCAACAACCAGTACCACGATATCGGTAGATTTTGCACCACGAGAACGCATTGCCGTAAAAGCGGCATGACCCGGAGTGTCAAGAAACGTAATGTCACCTGTTTTAGTATGTACACTATAGGCACCAATATGCTGAGTAATCCCCCCTGCTTCACCTGAAGTGACATTGGTATTACGAATGTAGTCCAGCAGCGACGTTTTACCGTGGTCAACATGACCCATAATGGTAACTACTGGTGGACGTTTAACGGCTTCACCTTCGTCATCTGTTTCTAGAATTTGTTCTTCGATGGCATCTTCATTAATTAATTTAACCTTATGCCCCATTTCTTCGACAACAATAGTCGCGGTTTCCTGATCAAGCACCTGATTAATGGTAACCATTGAACCAAGATTCATCATTGCTTTAATAACTTCAGCCGCTTTAACTGACATTTTTTGCGCAAGGTCAGCGACAGTAATCGTTTCAGGCAATGCTACTTCATGTACAACCGGGTCAACCGGCTTCTGGAAACCATGCTCGGTATTGTCAGCAGACGATGCTCTGGCAACTTTCTGTTTACGCTTACGTTTACCCTTGCCTGCACCGTCACTGGCGACATGTAACTCTTTGCGGCCATATTTCGTTTTACGGTGATCACCACCATCACGGGCATGACCCTGTTCTTTGTCTTTAGACTGTTTATCTTTTCCGCGTGACTTATCAGATGTTTTATCAGCAGAAGGAGTGACTGCTTCCTGTTTTTTTTCTGCCGCCTGTTTTTCGGCTGCCAGTCTGGCTTGTTCTTCCCTTTTTAGCTTTTCAGCTTCACGTCTTTGCTTCTCTTCTTCGGCTGCGACACGGGATGATTCCTGTTCTTCTTTTAATCGAACATTTGCCTCGTGTTGTTTACGCTGTTCTTCTTCAAGCTTTTCACGCTGGGCTTTAACTTCTGCAAGCATATCTGCCGACATTTCATCGGTTTCAGCCGGCTTCTTGGAGTAAGTTCGTTTTTTACGTACTTCAACCGTGACTGACTTACTTGTTGTGCTGCGCGAACCACTTTGTTTGAGTTCAGATGTAGAACGCCGACTTAAGGTTATTTTTGCTTTTGGCTTTCCTGTTTTTGCTGCTGTTGTTTCTTTACCGTGCTTGGTTCGCAAAAATGTAAGCAATTCCATTTTTTCAGCATCACTAACCATCGAATCCGCATCCGAAATTTTTATTCCTGCTTCTTTAAATTGCTCAAGCAGTTTTTCTACACTTATACCAACTACTTCAGCAAATTGTTTGACAGTTACATCAGCCATTTATTTTTTACCTTAATTAACCATTCTTTTATGATTTATATAAAACAAAGTTTATTTAAATCAAATATTTTTACTTTCAGGCCAGGCCTGTATTACGACTCGTTTTGTTCAGCTTCTTCAAACCAGGGCTTACGTGCAGTCATAATAAGTTGTGCAGCAAGCTCTTCATCCATATCATCAACTTCCATTAATTCATCAACGGATTGTTCGGCCAGATCTTCCATAGTAATTACGCCCTGTTTTGCAAGCTTATAGGCAAGCGGTAATTCCATACCTTCCATTTCTTTAAGGTCATCAGCCGGCTCAACGCTTAAATCTTCTTCCTTGGAAATTGCACGGGTTAACAACACATCGTTTGCACGACCACGTAGTTCGTTAATCATGTCATCATCGAATTCTTCAATTTCCTGCATTTCTTCGAAAGGCACATACGCTATTTCGTCTATTGTTGAAAAACCTTCCTGGGCAAGAATAACTGCCACTTCTTCATCGACATCCAGCGCTTCAATAAATAATTTCTGAATACGTTCGGCTTCGGCTTCACTTTTTTCTTCTGCATCTGCTTCAGACATAACGTTCAGTGTCCAACCGGTCAACTCGCTGGCCAGCTTTACGTTTTGCCCACCACGTCCAATGGCCTGTGACAACTGCTCTTCTGCAACAGCTACGTCCATTGATTCGGAGTCTTCGTCTACAACAATCGACAACACTTCAGCCGGCGACATGGCGTTGATAACAAACTGCGCCTGGTTTTCATCCCATAAAACGATATCAATACGCTCCCCGGCAAGTTCATTAGACACGGCCTGAACACGTGAACCACGCATACCAACACAGGCTCCTACAGGATCAATACGTGCTTCTGTGCTTTTAACTGCAATTTTTGCGCGTGAACCCGGGTCTCGTGATGCACCAATAAGCTCGATTAAGCCTTCACCAATTTCAGGAACTTCAATTTTAAACAGTTCAACCAGGAATTCCGGTGCGGTACGACTTACAAACAGCTGTGGTCCACGCACTTCCTTGTTTATTTCTTTTAAGTAACCACGAATACGGTCACCCGGTCGGACAGATTCTCGTGGAATCATTTCTTCACGCGGAATAATGGCATCGGCATTGCCACCGAGGTCAAGAAAAACATTCCCACGTTCAACACGCTTAACCACGCCCATAACAAGTTCACCAATGCGGCCTTCATACTGTTCAACAACATGAGCGCGTTCAGCTTCTCGTACTTTCTGCACAATAACCTGTTTCGCTGTTTGTGCAGCAATACGTCCGAACTCAACTGATTCTATCTGTTCTTCTATATAATCACCTTCTTCAAGGTTTTCATCATCAAACTTTGCTGCACTTAATGTGTATTCACGCTCCGGTTGTTCAACCGCATCGTCAGCAACAATTAACCAGCGACGAAAAGTATCATAGTCGCCTGTTTCTGTATCAATGGCTACGCGTACGTCAATGTCTGCTTCATAACGTTTTTTTGTTGCCATTGCCAACGCAGCTTCAATTGCTTCAAAGATAATACTTTTATCTACGCTCTTTTCATTTGAAACAGCATCTACAACCATTAAAATTTCTTTATTCATTACTTTGTCCTGGTTTTACACTTCAACAATTCTTTAATTATTATCCATTTACTCATTTTTTACGCGGCAATCAGGTTTGCTTTGTCGATATCATCTATATCAATATCAAATTCAAGCTCTGTACCCAGCTCACTTATTGTTACCGTGTTGCCTTCAACTGCAACAATATTACCTTTTAACTTTCGGCGCTTCTCAACCATGCCATAAAACCGCAAACTTACCGGCTGGCCAATAAACTGCTTATAATGTTCCGTTTTAAAGAGTGGTCTTTCCATGCCCGGCGAAGAAACCTCCAGGCTGTACTCACCCGAGATTGGATCTTCTACGTCGAGTACACCGCTCACCTGACGACTTACCTTTTCACAATCTTCCAGCATAATCCCGTTAGCGGAATCAATAAAAATGCGTAATACTGAGTGTTTACCCTGAGACTGGTATTCGATACCCAGTAATTCATAACCCAGTGCCGAGACAGTCGGCGTAAGCATATCGACTAATTGTTGCTGTATTCTTGCCACTATTTTAAAACTCACTAAAAACCGGTTTTCCGGGAAAACCCGCAATACTTAAATCCCAATACTTAAATCCCAGAAACAAAAAGTGGGCTCGAAGCCCACTTTCAAAAATTCATTTAACCTGTAAAACGGCAGGATTATACCATTATATAGGGACATAACCACTATTTTTACAGAAATTTTTCGTTTTCAGGTAAAAAAAATCGATAAAACAGTATAAAAATCGTATATTTAGTCTGGATTTTGCCCTCAGCGCGCTAAAATTCCAGTACAACATTCGAATACTCGCTGTCGCAGAAGGTTTCTTTAATGGCCTCAGCAAACGGTGTCGCCCTGGTATCAAATATCTCCCACCAGGGTATCAACTCGAATTCATCCTTCGCCGTAAGTGCCTCAAGCTGCGAGGTTGTAAAGGGTGGGTTCCTTGAAAACAGCCCATAGGTGGCGATTAAAACCCAGAACAGGGAATACGGTATTTTTACAATCCAGGTATGCAAATTCTGCACTTTTTTTATTTCACGAATGATATCAATATAGTCCACCTGTTCCCTGCCAGAAATATTATAAATTTGGCCATCGGGCTGGGTTTGCAGGCAATTCTCAATAATTCGGCAAAAATCCCCGACATAAAGCGGTTGACGCATATAACGGCCATGACCCGGGATTGGAAAAATCGGGATACGCTTCATAAAGCGTGATAACCAGCCAAGATGCTTGCGATCAAAAAGGCCAAACATCAATGTCGGGCGTAAAACACAGTGCTTAATACCGGAAAGCTTTACCATCTCTTCCTGACGCTTCTTGGTATCGGTGTAATCATCGTCTGCAACCGATTCAACCACTGACGAGCTGATATGTACTATATATGGAATACTATATTTCTTTGCTGCATCCAGCACCATTTGGGTTGAGTTTATATTATTCGCAACAAAGTCTGCCGAAGACTTTGAACCAATCTGTGCCTGCAACATAACAATTGCGGCAGCGTCTTTCATATGTAACTGCCACTGCCCATCATTTACAAGATCTTCTTCTATACAAATCACTTCGGGATGAAGCCGTCGAAGAATATTAATATTGGCTGTATGTTTATCAATAACAACAATATTTGTATATCCGAGCTTTTTTAACTCTACAACCAGGTTCTGGCCAACCAGACCAGCACCGCCAGGCAAAACTATTTTTTTATTTTTTTCCATTGACTATACAACCTGTCAGTTTAAATATTGAGCTTTCGGAAGATGAATACAGGTATCCATTTAATAATGGTCATTATAATAAACCAGAATGGTGGCGTATAAATAACGCTCTTTTTCTTTTCGATTGCTTTAATTATATACTCTGCAACTTTTTCAGGAGTTGCCCATAAAAAGCCCTTTTTAATATCTGCAGTCATCGGTGTATCAACAAAACCGGGCTTAATAGTAAGCACGTTAATACCTTTGTCATACAATTTATAGCGCAGCCCTTCAAGGTATGTTGTTAACCCCGCCTTTGCAGAACCATAGATATAGTTGCTTTTACGCCCGCGATCTCCGGCGACAGAAGAAACAACGGCTATTGTGCCACTGTTCTGTTTTTCCATAAACTGGCTGAATAAAACCAGCAAGGAAACAACGCTGGTATAGTTTGAATTAACCTGCTCAATCGCCCTGTCTACATTCGTTTCACAATCTGTTTGCAAGTGCATTATGCCATAGCTGATAAACAAAACATCTATACGCGGGGCATTTTCTGTTATGCGCTGAACTAAAGATGTATGTTCACTAAAATCGTTAAAATCGGCCTGATAACAATGTACTTTTGCACCGCCACGTGAGCAGAGATCGGCTGCAACAATATCAAGCTTTTGCCTGCTACGGGCTACCAGGTGAAAACAAACCTCATCTGCCAGCATTTGTTTGGCGACAGCCTGTGATATGGCCGATGTTGCACCTGCAATAACAATATTTTTCATTTTAATTTTATTTTAACCTGTCACTCTTCGCCAGAAACCGGATGAAAATGCCGGATCAATATATTTTTTAAACTGTTCAAGTTTTGGAAATGAACTTTCAAACATTGATCTGCTCATCCTGGCATCTTTAGCTGGATAAATAGCACCATTAACTGACTTTACCAGTTTGTCCAGATCGTTAAGAAAGCTTAAAGTTCGTTCTCCCCGGTTAGGAAAATCCAGTGCCAGTGTATATCCTTC
>JALTLP010000382.1 GCA_027001895.1 Chromatiales bacterium
TGCTTCTTCATTTGTTTGCAAAACATTATCTACACAAAGCTGATTGAACTCACAATCGACCTGTTGTAACAAAATTCTTCTTTGATAACGATATTCCGACAACGATATATGATTATTAGCATAATTGTCGGATAAATCTTTAATTAACGATGATATTTCCAAATCTGACATTTATCTTTTTATCTCACGCAATACTCTGAATCCGGTCATAATATCCGCCGCGCCCGAGGAAGCCGAGGCTGTATTAAAATTACAACTTTCCATTGGTGAATTATATGAACCACCAACACTTTCCAACTGCCGCCCCTTTCCGTAAACCCACTCACTCGCATTACCAATATGATTCACCATGCCCCATCTGTTTGGCTCACCAACATTTGCAGCAAACATTTCTTCACCTTTTTCTATTCCTCGTGTTTTTAAAAAACAGTTCCGGTTGGGATCAAGATGTCCATTACCCGCACGTGCAGCATACAACCACTCTCTTTTTGTTGGTAAGCGATACTTTTTACCTGTTTTTTTGGTTAACCACTTTATGTACTGTTTAACAGTATTAAAACTAATATTAGTTGCCGGGTATTTAGCAGCTTTGGATTTTATCGGCTTACACTTGGCGGTCTTTTTACAGAACTTGTTGAGATCACCAATTGAAACCTCGTATTTACTAATCGCAAATGTGCCCATATTACCTTTACCGTAGATAACAATTAGATCCGGGCCTGAGCCAACCACACCTTTGAGTTTATCGTTACAAACAGTCCGTTTACCACGAGCCCCCAGACCCGCAATCGAAGTGTTGCATGGGTCGCGGGGTATAATTCGTATTGCGACAATCATACGATGCCGATTAAAAATACGCAGAGCATATTTTTTATATTCCTGGGCTTTTTCCGGAAAGGGTTTACCCAGCTCGGTTATACATTTTGCAAGCCTTGAAATAATATCCGGTTCAAGCCTTTTATATTTTACATTGTTATAAGAACGCAATTTTTTAATTGCAACGTCGAGGTTGCGCATATTCAGTTTGGACTGGCATTGGAGTTGCTGATTTACATTCTTAAGTGCAACATTGAATATTTCAAAGCGTTTCTTTTGTTCAGCTTTTTTACTTGCAGTACTGGCAACGCGTTTGACCTTGTTTTGTGCGCGCCGTTTTTTATCAAGTTCAAATTGTTTTATAGCATCAGCAAGTAATTTTTTCTCAGCTTCAAGGTATCTGAAATCACTGGTATATCTTGCTGCGTTCTGGATAAGTGTTTTAGCTCTTGCAAACCTGTTAGCAAGTCGCTGTTGCTTGATGTTTTCAAGGTAAAGAGAAAATATTTTATTGGTTGAAGAGTCCTTCCAGTATAAAATATCACGTTGTTCCTTATCCTCAAACCATTTATCAATGTTTTCCAGCATAACGTTAAAAGCCGAGTACTCCTGCCACAACTGATCTTCCCAGCTTGGAGTGAATTCAGGATTATTAATAAGACTGTCTATCGTCTTTTTATGGAAATTAAGTTGCAATTCAAATTCAACTTTGCTGCGAATATCCGACTCGGACAACCCTTGATTAGAGTTTTGAGTAAACTGGTAATAGCCGCCAGCTGCAACAAGGCCGAACAAAAGCACAAAAAGTGGAATGGTATAACTGCGTTTAATTGTTTTGGTAATTTGCTCAAGGAATTCTTCAACCGATTCAATTCTGTCTTCACGACGAAAAGCCAGTGCTTTCCTGACAGCGCCCCACTGACGCTTGGTAATATTCGGAATTCGTGCAGGAGTTAGTCCCTGACGCATGGCTTCGTCGGCAGGCACCTTGTTAAACGGGTGTTTACCAGTAAATAACTCATAAGCAATACAACCAAGCGCATAAATATCATCCCGTGCATCCGGTTGTTTACCTTCAAGCATTTCCAGGCTTGCATAGGCTGGAGTGAGTGCGCCAAGGTTACCTGCATCAAACACGGTGCGATCTTCGGAACTCCCATCTGCGCCTGTAACCTTTGCAACAGCCCGGGCGATACCAAAGTCAAAAACTTTTGTAACACCTGAATTTGTGACAAATATATTACCCGGCTTAAAGTCTGAGTGAATTATATTCATGGCATGCGCATGGATTAATGCGGAACAAATGGCTTTTAATATACTCCAGGCATCTTCTGTTGGTAAGCCGGTAGACTTGTATTGCCGAATCATTTGATCAAGCGGCCGACCGTCCATGTATTCCATTGTCATAAAGACAACGTCACCATCACGGTCAAAATCGAATACGTTTACAATATTTGGGTGAGCAATTCGTT
>JALTLP010000383.1 GCA_027001895.1 Chromatiales bacterium
AGTTTCCGGTATGGCCGACCATATCCGGGTTGGCATAGTTACAGATGATAACATCGTACTTATCACTCTTAATGGCTTCGACCAGTTTTTTGGTAAGTTCCGGTGCGTTCATCTCCGGTTGCATATCGTAGGTTTTTACATCGGGTGAAGGTACTAAAATGCGGTCTTCAAATTCAAACGGTTCTTCACGGCCACCGTTAAAAAAGAAGGTAACGTGGGCATACTTTTCGGTTTCGGCAATGCGTAACTGGCGTAAGCCCAGTTTTGAAATATATTCACCAAAAACATTTTTTAAACGCTCTGGTGGATAGGCAACCGGTACATCGTATTCAGAATTGTATTCGGTTAAACAAACAAACGAACCGAGTTTGGAGGCATTGCCGCGATCAAAGGCATCGAAGTCGGGTTCAATAAATGGCCGGGTGATTTGTCGGGCGCGGTCAGAACGAAAGTTCATAAATACAACCACGTCACCGGTTTGAATTTGTACCGGCAACACACCTTTAGAGTGGATGGCGGTGGCTTTTACAAATTCATCGGTCTCGTCACGCTCGTAAGCCATTTCCAGTGCCTCGCGTGCCGACTCGGCACTGTATTCGGCCGTGCCGTGAGCGATTAAATCGTAAGCTTCTTTTATTCTTGGCCAGCGGTGATCGCGGTCCATGGCATAAAAACGGCCAATAATCGAGGCAAACTGGCCACCACCGATTTCATCCAGCCTGGTTTGCATGGCATCGATAGATTCCATGGCACTTTTTGGTGGGGTATCGCGGCCATCGAGGAAAGCATGCAGGTAAACATTTTGTACGCCTTGCTTAACGGCCAGTTCCATCATGGCATGAATATGTTCTTCGTGACTATGAACACCGCCGGGAGACAATAAACCCATAACATGTACGGATTTACCCGCTGATTTTGCCTTTTCAACCGCATCGACCAGGGTCTGGTTCTTAAAAAAAGAGCCGGTTTTTATCGAACGGCTCACCCGGGTGTACTCCTGGTACACCACCCGACCGGCACCGAGGTTTAAATGGCCCACTTCGGAATTGCCCATTTGGTCAGCAGGGAGTCCGACTTCGGCTCCCGAACCTCTTAAGGTGGTATGAGGGTATTCAGCACAAAATTTGTCTAAATTTGGCTTGTTTGCGGCTGCAATGGCATTGTATTCGACAGCATCGGTAAGCCCGAAGCCATCCATAATAACAAGTACCATTGGCTTTAAATTCAATGACATAGATACGCTTTTATTAATAGTTAAGTAGTTAAAACCAGTAAAAGGAGCCTTATATATAAGGTCTCGACCCTGCTAAATCAATGCTACACAAGGCTCTCTGGCGCGAATAGCGAGAAGTTCCTGCTATACACCAGATTGAAAAAAAACCCTAAAATAAGTAAATAAACTCTTCTCAAACGGTACATAATTGTATAATGTTTTAGTAATAAAGGGCAGTCAGACAGACAGATTAATTTTTTGCCCATTTGAGCAGTTGGCCATAATAATAATTTTGTTAGCAATACAATCTAAAGTTTTTTGTCGGGGACAAAATGAGCGAAATTGAACTAGGCACTTTAATCACTCGTGATGATGATATTGACCGCGCATCACGTTCTTTAAAAGCAATGTCACACCCACTTCGGCTTAAAATTTTATGTACTTTGGGTGATCGGGAAATAAGTGTGCAGGATATTGTTGAACATGTCGGCACTTCACAGAGCAATATTTCTCAACACCTCGCAATTTTACGCGATAAAGGTATTCTTGATTCGCGTAAAGATGCAAACCGCGTTTATTACCGCGTGGATGATACCCGTACATTAAAACTGATTGGCCTGATGCGGGAAGTTTTTTGCAGCGCAGAATAATTTCGGGTCGTTTTTTTTCAGTGTTGCTGGGCTATAAATAAATTATTACTTTCCTGTTCGTTTTCTACAATGTATCCCTTATACTAGCGCCAGCTACAGGGCTGTTGCAGCCAGTAAAAATATTTCCAGAACCCAATTTTAGTGATTCCCAATGAATGAATATATAGAATTTACCAACAACCACCCAATGCTGGTTGGCAGTTTTTTTGCCATATTAACCCTGCTGGTTTTTAACCTGTTTGGCAGCCGTATGCGGGGCTACAATGTGGCCTCGCCTGCCGATGCGACAACATTAATTAATCGTAACGATGCTATCGTATTAGATGTCCGCACCGACAAGGAATTTAATGACGGCCATATTGTTAATTCGATTCATATCCCACAGTCCAGTGTTTCAAGCCGTATTAATGAGCTTGAAAAATACAAACATAAACCCATTATTGTAAGCTGTCGCACAGGTTCACGTTCCGGTCAGGTATGCTCGCTCTTGAAAAAACAGGGCTTTGACCATATTTATAATTTGGCCGGTGGTGTAATGGCATGGCAAAGTGCCAATTTCCCGCTAACCAAAAGTTAAACCAAACCATTAACAGTAGAAACAGAGAATGTCTAAAAACGTAGAAATATATTGCAGTGATTTTTGCGGCTATTGCCACCGCGCGAAAATGTTACTTGAGAACAAGGGCATTGATTACAACGAAATTAGCGTTGATGGTGAACCGGAAATACGTGATCAGATGATTAAACGTAGCAATGGGGTCACCAGCGTGCCACAAATTTTTATAGGTGGTGAGCATGTTGGGGGTTGTGATGATATTTATGCTCTCGAATCGCAGGGCCTGCTGGATGAAAAACTTGGTATAGCGAGTTAATGATGTCTGCGCTGCATATTGTTTGTCCTCACTGTAATAGCACCAACCGACTGCCGCAGGAAAAACTGGCCGCTTCACCTAAATGTGGTAAATGTAAGCAATCCTTATTTACCGGAACACCGGTTGAACTGACCGCCGATAATTTTATACAGCATATTAACAAGTCCGATATACCTGTGGTCGTTGATTTTTGGGCGCCGTGGTGTGGCCCGTGTAAAATGATGGCGCCGGTTTTCCAGCAGGCTGCCGCGCAACTTGAACCCGCCTATAGGCTGGCAAAAGTGGATACCGAGGCACAGCAACAATTGGCTGCTCAGTATCAGATCCGAAGTATTCCAACCCTGGCCGTTTTTAAACATGGCAGGGAAATTAAACGTCAGCCTGGTGCAATGGATTTGCAAAATTTAATTAACTGGGTGAAACAATAATTTATTAAAGCAGTATTGGCTTAAGGATTTTAAGCTTTAATAATGCTATTATACGGCTCATCATTATTTCCAGATACTTTAAACAGGTTATTCAACAATGGCTGAAGAAACACAACAAGCAACACAAAATCTTGCTATTCAAAAAATTTACACAAAAGATATTTCGTTTGAATCGCCGAATAGCCCTTTTGGTTTTCAGGACGACTGGCAGCCGGAAATTAATGTCGATTTAAATACCGATGGCCAGGGACTTGAAAACGACAACTACGAAGTTGTTTTAAAAATTACAATAACAAAAAAAAATAAAGATAAAACAGCCTTTTTAGCCGAAGTACATCAGGCAGGTATTTTTCACCTTACCGGCTTTGATGAAGAGCAGCGTGGTTTTATTCTTGGAAGCTTTTGTCCGGGAACCCTGTTTCCTTATGCGCGTGAAGTTATTTCCAGCCTGGTTACCGATGGTGGTTATCCGCCTGTGCTTTTACAACCGGTTAACTTCGAAGCACTCTACCAACAACGTCTTGCAGAAGCGAATGCAGACGGCGAAGAAAAGCCGGCAACACACTAATTTTTTAAAGGTTGCAAATGAGCACCCATCATTATGCAGTACTTGGTGCCGGTTCGTGGGGTACGGCGCTTGCAATGTTGCTGGCAAATAATCAGCATGACACTACGCTGTGGGCGCACAAAAAAGAGCAGGCCGAACAACTTGAAAAAGATCGGGCCAATATCCGGCACCTTGGTGATATTCCATTTCCAACTGCACTTAAAATATCTGCCGACCTTAAGCAAAGCGTTAAGCAGGCAAGTCATATTCTTATTGTTGTGCCCAGTCATGGGTTCCGTGAGGTTTGTAAAACACTGGCAACATTAATTGAGCCGCGACATAAAGTGTTATGGGCTTCCAAAGGTCTTGAAACAGGCAGCAACAAGTTGCTCCATCAGATTGCGAATGAAGAGTTTCCGGCAAAAACTCCGCTTGCCGTTATATCCGGGCCAACTTTTGCAAAAGAAGTTGCTCAGGGTTTACCTGGCGCTGTTACAGTTGCATCAACCCGTAAAGAATATGCACTTGAAGTTGCACAGGACTTTCATTCAAAAACTTTTCGCGCCTATACCGGCAAAGATTTAATTGGTGTTGAACTCGGTGGCGCGGTTAAAAACGTGCTGGCGATTGCAGCCGGTATTGCCGATGGTATGGGGTTTGGTTCCAATACGCGGGCGGCGCTAATCGCACGTGGTGTTGCAGAAATGATGCGGCTGGGTCTAAAACTTGGTGCACAGCATGATACGTTTATGGGTTTAACCGGTCTGGGTGATTTAGTGCTAACCTGCAGTGATAACCTGTCACGCAACCGTCGTTTTGGTATAGCTTTAGGTCAAGGCAAAACACAGCAACAGGCTATGGATGAAATCAAACAGGTTGTAGAAGGACGCTTAACGGCTAAGGCTGTTTATCAGCTTGCACAACAACATGATATTGATATGCCCATTACCGAACAGGTTTATAAAGTTTTATACGAAAATCTTGATCCAAAAGCAGCAGCCAAAGATTTAATGGAACGTGCAATAAGGCCGGAAACGGATTCGCCTTAAATCATATTAGATTATGTGGTATATCAATTATAATGTTTTTATGGTCTGGTTTCAGGGTGTTTACCCCTTATAGTCGCCATGACGCTGTCAATGTTAAAGCGCAAGTGATACCGAAGGGCGAGTGCAGGACGCACGAGCTTTTGCGATCAGGCCAGGGAGGGCCTGTCGCAAAATATCCTGAGCATTAACGATTGCAGCGGAATATGTCTGGCGACTAATAGGGTGTGCTTTCTTTGGTGACTTTCTTTACTCATATAAAGAAAGTCACTCGCCTACAGCGCGTTAGCGCGAGGCGAAATAAATAGACTAAAAAAATAAGTGACTGACGGAATAAAAATTATTTTTTAAATGTTTATTTAAGCATAAAAAAGTACGGCTACTAGTTCGACATTTTTAATAATTTCTTTTTTGCTTTTTCATACTGGTGTGATGAAATAGCCCCTTCTTCAAAAACCCGCCGTAAGGTTTTTAATTCACCTGCATATTGTTGTTGCAGATTCATGTTTAAATGCTCAAAACGTTTCTGGCTTTGTGTCTGGATATGTTGAATAAATTTTTTAAAATCGTTTTTATTTGGCAGGCCATTATAAAATTGTAGCAATGGCGTTTTTGAATGGCGTGAAATAAAAAAGCGTTCCAGCCGGGTCATGCTTATAAAAATAATCAGACTTATCAGGGTTAGTATTACCGAAGCCGATATATACCAGTCCGGGTTGGGAAGTTTTAATATGCTTAGTACAGGTGTTAAATACAATATCAGGCTGATATTAAAAAAAACAAAAAACGCAATCAGTGGTTTTTTTGCAAAGACGAAACGTGATTTTGCATTCGGGTCGAGTGCGGCCAGGTCAATCAGATATTCTCGGCGTTTTTTTAATTTTTTCAGGGTGACCAGCAGGGTGTTGTGATCTTTAAAACGA
This sequence comes from Chromatiales bacterium, assembly GCA_027001895.1. Classification (GTDB taxonomy): domain Bacteria; phylum Pseudomonadota; class Gammaproteobacteria; order UBA6429; family Thiohalophilaceae; genus SZUA-37. The sequence continues at coordinate 5,680 of JALTLP010000383.1, forward strand.
AATCTTCGTTCACCGGCAAAGGGTCTTTTCTGGCTTAATTCGAGATTCATCAATACTACATTCCAGAGTTGAGCTGTTTATAACAACCAGGCCCCAAATAGCGAAGACTAGCCCCCACCCACAAAACCATTCTGTCGCCATGCTTCATACACAAGTATTGCTGCTGTATTGGATAAGTTCAAGCTGCGATTGTCCGGTTTCATCGGAATTCGTAAAACAAAGTCCTCGCCAAGTTCTGCCAGCAATGTTTTTGGCAGGCCACGGGTTTCCGGGCCAAAAATAAAGGCATCGCCGGGTTTAAAGCGGGTGTTGTAGGCACTGTTTTTGCCATGCGTAGATAGTGCAAACAGCCGTTGTGGTTGTGCCGTTTGCAGGTATTGTTGAAAACAGGGGTAGCTTTTAATGCTGGCAAATTCATCATAATCCAGTCCGGCACGGCGCAGGCGCTTGTCGTCCATTTCGAAACCAAGGGGTTCGATTAAGTGCAGCTCGCAGCCAGTATTGGAACACAGCCGGATAATATTGCCGGTATTCGGTGGAATTTCCGGCTCAAACAATACAATATGGAACATGTTTTTTATTTACGATAATGATTAAACAATGACAACAATAACCCTTATAATATCTTCATTACAATGACATTTTTTGTCAAAGCGCATAACAGGAAGCAGGCCATTGAGTAATTTACAAACCAACCTTCAAAGCGAATTTTGCGGTATACCGTTTAATACACCGCTGGTTTTATTATCCGGTTGTGTCGGCTTTGGCGAGGAGTATACCCGTGTAAAAGGTTTTTCGAATAAAGACGTGGGGGCGGTATGTTTAAAAGGCACAACCCTGGAACCCCGGCTGGGAAACAAACCTCACCGGGTGTATGAAACCCCCTCGGGCATGCTCAATGCCATTGGTCTGCAAAATCCTGGCTCGCAACATGTGGTAAACGAGATTTTACCGGCACTGGATTTTACAGAAACCCGCTTTATTGCCAATTTGTCAGGCAACACGGTTGAAGAATATGCCGAAATTGCCAGAATTTTTGATGATTCGCCGATTGATGCGATGGAAATTAATATTTCATGCCCGAATGTTAAAGAGGGCGGCATGGCCTTTGGTAATGACCCGGACATGTCAGCACGGGTTGTGGCGGCGTGCCGGGCTGTGACTAAAAAACCCATTATCACCAAGTTATCACCAAATCAGACCGATATCGCCGAAAATGCCCGACGTTGTATCGAAGCTGGCACGGATGGTTTTGCTGTTATCAATACCTTAATGGGCATGGCGGTGGATATTCAAAAGCGCCAGCCCATTATTGGTAATAACCAGGGCGGTTTGTCTGGCCCGGCGATAAAACCGATTGCCTTGCTTAAAGTGCATCAGGTTTATCAGGTGTGTAAAGAGCACAATATTCCCATTATTGGTCAGGGTGGCATCCTCACGGCTGAAGATGCTCTGGAATTTATTATTGCCGGTGCCAGCGCAGTGGGTATCGGCACAGCGCTATTTTATGACCCGTTAGTATGCGCAAAAATTAATGCCGGCATCAGTGAATATCTGAAGCAGCATAACTTTAACAATGTGGCAGACCTGGTCGGTACGCTGCAATTAAATTAAAACAGCGAACAATCAAAGTATAAAAGCTGTTTTTCTGTTAATTTTCTAAAGCTTAGACTCAAATTGACCGCTATCTCTCCTTATAGAAGGAACAATATAAGGATAAGCGCCGATGGCGGGCCCACGTAAAAAAATTCGACTAGGTGACTTGCTTGTAGAGCAGGGGGTTATTACGAATGACCAACTGATGCAAGCCCTTGCCGACCAGCGTTCCACCGGCAGAAAGCTCGGGCAAACATTGATTGAAAACAAGTTTGTTACTGAAGATGCCATGCTCGACATTTTGTCAAAGCAACTAAACTTGCCGTTTATCAGCCTTAAAAATTTCAAACTCGATAGCGATACCATTCATGCCTTACCGGAAACACTGGCAAGACGTTACCGTGCTGTTGTTCTTAAAAAAGAACTGGACGGTACCTATCTGGTGGCAATGGCCGACCCGACCGATATTTTTGCGTTTGACGAAATCACCCGGCATTTAAAAACCGCCATTCAGCAAGCGGTTGCCAAAGAAGCGGAAATTCTTGAAACCATTGATTCGGTTTACCGGCAAACCGAGGCTATATCAAACCTTGCTGAAGAGCTGGGTGAAGAACTTGCCGAAAGTGATTTTGATTTAGAACAACTCGATCAGGGTGTGGATGTTACCAATGCCCCAGTTGTTAAATTACTGCAAACTATTTTTGAAGATGCAGTACAGGTAGGTGCTTCGGATATACATATCGAACCGGATGAAACGGTATTACGAATACGCATGCGTGTGGATGGTATGTTACAGGAACAGGTGATGAAAGAAAAACGCATTGCCACAGCATTGGTCTCAAGACTTAAATTAATGGCAAGTTTAAATATTTCTGAGCGACGTATTCCGCAAGATGGCCGTTTTAATATTAAAGTTAAAAATAAAAGTATCGACGTGCGTTTATCGACCATGCCGATTCAAAACGGTGAATCAGTAGTAATGCGTTTGCTTGACCAGAGCAGCGACATGCTTAACCTTAACGTGCTGGGTATGAATGAGGAATTACTTAAAAGTTTCCGGCATAACATATCACGGCCGCATGGTCTGGTGCTGGTTACCGGCCCAACCGGTAGCGGTAAAACAACCACGCTTTATGCCGCGCTTAATGAGCTGAACGACCCGGCAAAAAAAATTATTACCGTCGAAGATCCGGTTGAATATCGTTTACAACGTATTAATCAGGTGCAGGTTAATGCACAAATTGATTTAAGTTTTGCGCGAGTGTTACGTACTGCGTTACGACAGGATCCGGATATTGTTCTGGTTGGTGAAATGCGTGACTCAGAAACTGCCGAAATAGGTTTGCGTGCAGCCATAACCGGCCACCTGGTTTTATCTACCCTGCATACAAACGATGCAATTTCTACGGCAAACCGCTTACTCGATATGGGTGCGGAAGGGTTTCTGGTTGCCACTGCACTACAGGCGATTATTGCACAACGACTGGTGCGGAAAATATGCGAACATTGTAGTAGCGATTATTCGCCGGATGTTCATGAAGTTTCCTGGTTAAAATCGCAACTTGGTAGCAATGCACAGTATGCAACTTTTAAAAAGGGACAGGGATGTACACATTGTAATAACACCGGTTATCACGGGCGTATTGGTGTGTTTGAGTTTCTTGAGCTTGATGATGAAATGGCCGATGCACTACGTCGTGAGAATACATCGGACTTTACTAAAGCCGCTAAAAAAAGCCACCTGTACCGTCCCTTTGCACAACATGCCGTTGAATATGCATTAAAGGGTGTAACAACACTCGACGAAGTATTGCGTGTGTCGAATGTGGTTGAAGATATAATAGACGAACCACATAGTGCAGAAA
>JALTLP010000384.1 GCA_027001895.1 Chromatiales bacterium
CAAGGGTATTATCAATTGTTGCATCTACTTCAGTGGCATCCATCAAGCTTCCATCCTTATCTTGTTGTTTTTTATCTTCCATATTCATAACCTACTGGACAGTCATTATTCTAGTTATAATCACCTTGGTAGGTAACGAACAGGGTTAACAGGTTTACCATTTTTACGAATTTCAAAATGTAACATTGGTTTGTTCGCACCATTACTACCCATATCGGCAATATGCTGTCCAGACTTTACTTTTTGTTGCTCTTTTACGCGAATTTTTTTGTTATTTGCGTACGCGCTAAGATATGTATCGTTATGTTTTATAATAATAAGGTTCCCATATCCCCTCAGTCCACTGCCACTATACACAACTCTCCCGGCAGCTGCAGCTACAATTCTTTGACCTTTTTTACCGGAAATTCCAATACCTTTTTTGCCATGCTTTGCACTGAATTTATGTATGATTTTACCACGTACCGGCCAGCGCCATTTAATTCTTGATGCCGAATAACGCTGAGTGTGTTTTTTAGTTCTCTTTATCCTGGCGCGCTTCTGACGTGTCTGTTTTTTCACCCGTTTAACTAGCTGCTTATGTGCCTGCCGTGCCTGCGCCTTCTTTGTTGGCGGGTTTTTACTGTGTGTAATGCGTGTATTTTGTGACGCACGTCTCACTAATGAGGGGTAAAGCTGAAGTTCCTGCCCCGGATGGATGAGATACGGGTAGTCAATATCGTTCCAGAGTGCTATTTGACGGTAATCGTAACCGTAATACCAAGCTATAGAGTAAAGCGTTTCACCTTTTTGTATGCGGTGGTACTTTGGGGGTTGGTAAAGGGCTGCTTTTGAGTTTGATTTCGGCGATTTAGCATTCGACTTTAAGTACTGCGAACAACTTATTAAGCTAATGCTTATACACAATAGACTGATAAGTTTTAACAAGCGATGACGATGCATTAATGCCTCAGAATAAAGTAAGCCACAACAACCAGAACCACCACTAACCAGCCTATGGTATCAATATGTTTACGCAGGTTTTGTTCCATTTTTTCACCACCCAGATAAATTAAGCCCGCCACCAGGTAAAAGCGTGATGCCCGGCCAACAATTGATGCAATAATAAATGGCACTAGCGCCATCCCCACAACCCCCGAAGTAATGGTAATCAGTTTATACGGAATAGGCGAAAAACCGGCGATAAAAATCACCCCAATACCCCATTCCTGGAACCAGTACTGAATGGTTTCAAATTTTTCCCAATACCCTACTGACTTAATAATCGGTTCGACCATATCAAAGGCAAACACACCGATTAAATAACCAAACATACCGCCCAGAACCGACATCAGCGTGGTTAAAAATGCAAATCGCCAGGCTTTTTCGCGCTGCGCTAACGACATGGGCGCAAGCATGACATCTGGAGGCGGAAACGGGAAAAAAGATGATTCGATAAAACTTAAAACAGACAAATAAAATGGCGCTTTAGGATGTTTTGCATAGACCAGCGCACGGTCATACATCATGCTAAATAACTTCACAAACGGGTACCTTTAACAAGGGGAACAAAACTGACGGCATTAAGGCTGCTTTTAACAAACTCATCACCTTCGCGTGTAATACATAATAATTTTTGATTACCTTCTTCGCCACTGGGGATAACCAGCCTGGCGGCTTCGCCCAACTGGTTAAGTAAGTCCAGTGGCACTTCGTCCGGCGCGGCTGTCACGATAATACCATCATAAGGCGCAAAGCCACTCCAGCCTTTATAGCCATCGTAATGTTTTAAATTTACATTTCTGATTTCAAGCATATCCAGAATCTTTTTTGCCCGTGGAATAAAGTGTTGAATACGCTCGATACTAAAAACCTGTTCAGCCACCTGCGCCAGTATCGCCGTTTGGTATGCCGAGCCGGTTCCAATTTCCAGTACTTTGCCGATTTTGTCTTTCCCGGCTAACAATGCTTCGGTCATACGCGCAACAATATAAGGCTGCGAAATAGTTTGGCCGCTACCAATCGGTAAAGCCGTATCTTCATAGGCACGACTTGCCAGTGCTTCGTCGATAAAAATATGCCGTGGCATATTGCGCATGACTTCCAGTACGTTTTCGTCTTTAATCCCCTGCTCTCGCAGGCGCTCTATTAAACGGTCGCGTGTACGCTGGGATGTCATTCCAATACCCTGCAGGTTAATCGCTGGCATTGTTATGCTCTCTTTTACTTAATTGCTTGTTCAAATAATTTACCTGTAAACTTTCTTATTCCTGCAGCTTGTTCAGCCAGCTATCAA
>JALTLP010000385.1 GCA_027001895.1 Chromatiales bacterium
CATTAGTATGTGACAAGTGTGAAGAAAAACTTCATTTTTATAAGGCCGGTAAAATTCCACCATGCCCTAAATGTCATGGCAGCAGCTATCACCGTTAAACTTGTTTTCGATTTTTAAACGTCTCCACCGCATGTGGATGAAACATATTCTGTTTCATTCCCGTGTGCCGTACCCTTTATGGAAACAGGTTGTTGATTCAAAAAGCATACTTAAACGACTTGATAAACGTGAACAACATTGTTTGCGTAAATTAACCAGTCTGTTTTTGCAAGAAAAAACATTTTCAGCGGCTAACGGTTTTGAAGTAACAACTTTTATGCAGGTGTATATTGCTGCACAGGCCTGTTTATTAATTTTAAAACTTGACCTGGATTATTTCGATGGCTGGCATGAAATAATTATTTACCCGGATGCTTTTATTACGAATAACGAAGTCAATGATGAAGCCGGAGTAGTACACCAGCAATCACGCACATTGGCCGGAGAGGCATGGGGTCGTGGCCCTGTAATTTTGTCCTGGTCAGAAGCGAAACCTGAACAGCATTCTCATGGTCATGCATCGAATGTGGTATTGCATGAGTTTGCACATAAGCTGGATATGCTTAATGGTGTGGCAAACGGAATGCCCACTTTACATGCAAATATGAAACGAGAACAGTGGACTGAAAGTCTGGCTGCTGCCTATAAAAAATTTAGCAAAGCAATTCTGCATCATCATACTACTATTGATCCCTACGCAGCAGAAAACCCGGCAGAATTTTTTGCTGTACTCACCGAAGTGTTTTTTGAACAACCGCAGGTGTTAAAGAAATTATATCCGCATGTCTATCATCAGTATGCCTTGTTTTACCGTCAGGATCCGGTTATCAATTACCATTGAAATTGCTTGCTTAGATGTTAAGTGGTTGATGGCTTACATTAATCAGGGTTTCGCCTAAAGGGGATAGGTGTGATCTTACGTGTGTGATAAGCGTGAGTGTTTCAAATAATTCATCAAATGTACCGTAGCCGCCGGGGAAGGCTACCGCTAGTCATAATCACCAGAGTTGAATCCTTCGGGTCTTTGCCTGCTTTTTACGGGCTAATACATTGGGTTACATTACTATTAAGGAAATCGGTAACTTCAACAGCGGAAATATAAGAGGCGTTATCAATAATATCGGAAAAACAGGTACTTACCAGTAACGATAGCCCAATATCTGTTGTGAGAATAGTATTTATTTTCTGCTTCAGGATGTTAATATGGATTTATTAAACATTTAATAATGTATTGCAAACTTATGAACAAACCAACAACTCGTCAAATAGTACTGGATACGGAAACAACCGGTCTTGAACCCAGGCAAGGTCATCGAATTATTGAAATTGGTTGTGTTGAGTTACTCAATCGTAAGCTAACCAGTAATAATTTCCATCAGTATATTAACCCGGAACGTGAGATCGATGCCGGTGCTCAGGAAGTGCATGGTATTACTCTGGAATTCCTTGCTGACAAACCGGTTATGGCCAATGTTGTCGAAGACTTTGTTGCGTATATACGCGGTGCTGAACTTGTAATACATAATGCGCCATTTGATGTTGGTTTTTTAAACCACGAATTCCTGATTCATGCAAAGGCAACGGGTAGCAAGCCATATAAGATTGAAGAGTTGTGTACCGTACTGGACACATTAGCGCTTGCTCGCAGTATGCACCCAGGGCAAAAAAACAGCCTGGATGCATTATGTAAACGTTACGACATTGATAATACTCAACGAACTTTACACGGCGCATTGCTGGATGCGGAGATACTTGCAGATACCTACCTGGCGATGACCGGTGGGCAGGGTAGTTTGTCACTGGGCGCAGATGATGAACAGTCTAATGGTTTTACAACGGTTAAACAAACAAAGGTTAAAACGGATCGACCGGCTTTAAAAGTCATTTATGCAAATGATGAAGAGCTTAACTTGCATCACAAGTGTTTAAACGACCTGGATAAAGCCAGCGGTGGCCAGTGCATATGGAATAGCACAGAAGATAGCGGGGCAGAGCTTCATTAAGCTTTTATTGGCTTGTTTCTTGTTTTTAATAAGGCCTTACATATTTAACAGCATATGTACCCAGATACTTCCGGCATATCCCAGTGCGATTGCCCAGCTCCATTTTAAATGGCCAAAGAAAGTATACATGCCTCGCGCCTGCCCCATTAAGGCAACACCCGCAGCAGAACCTATCGATAACAAGGATCCCCCCACACCAGCAGTGAGTGTGACTAACAACCACTGGCCA
>JALTLP010000386.1 GCA_027001895.1 Chromatiales bacterium
ATGCTATAACACATGGAGGGATTCAAAATGAAACAATGTAAAACACGGCTTGTTACGGCCAGCCTGAGTTCAATTCTACTTTGTTTTCAATCATACAGCTTTGCCAGTGGTTTTCGGTTACCCGAATACACCGCAGCCGGCGTTGCAACATCCAATGCGCTGGTTGCCGACAGCGAACGACTTGGCGCAATGGCTTATAACCCGGCTATTATGAGTGTGTACCAGAAAAAGGATGGCTCAAAATACAATGGCTTGTTCAGTGGTAACCTGGTACATGTTAACTATAAAACCGAAGTCACGACCAGCTCGACAACATCACAGGGGACAGGTAAATCAGACTTTGATATTCCCAACCTGTTTGTTAGCAATAATATCAGCGATAAGCTGTCTATTGGCTTACTGATACATAGCCCGTTTGGACTGGAAACAGCCTGGCCAGCTTCCACCTTCCCTTCTTTTTTAGGCAGTGCAGCACTCGATCCCAATTTAAGCCGAATTAAAATGTTTAATGCCAACTTTAACTTTGGTTACAAGCTTAGTGCCAACACGGGGATAGCCTTTGGTATAAACCAATACCATTTGCTGGATCTGCAATTTAATACTTATAGCAATATTATCAAAGGCACGGGTTCGGGTTATGGCTGGAATATTGCGGCAATATCTAAACAAGATAAACTTACTTTAGGCGCTTCTTATCGTTCTGAAGTTAAAACCCGTGCTACCGGAACCTTAAATGGCAGCACACCACTTGAAGTCGATATTACTTTTCCCATGATGTTACAGGCCGGAATAAAATACCAGTTTAATGACCGTTTCAAACTTGAATTTGATGCTGAATACACAGGCTGGAGTGCCTATGACAATCTGAATATTCATGCACAAAATACCGCTAGTACTGTCATTTCATTCAGCACCAATAACTGGAAAAATACCATGACTTACCGGCTTGGTGGCCAATACAATATGGGTAAACAACAACTGTTGTTTGGTTATGCTTATGATGAAAGCCCGCAAGGCGATGATTACTATACAGCACGGATACCTGATTCTGATCGGCAACTGTTTTCACTGGGTTACCAGTATGACTTTGGCAGTTACCAGTTTGAAGCCGGTATTATGCGCGTTGTATTTGATGACCGAACAATTAATTCATCAAGATCTTATACTATTGGCGGTGACCCAAATGGTACTGTTGCCTATAACGGTACCTATCGTGCCGATGCTACCATTTATAGTCTTGGTATCAGTACGACATTTTAAATTTACAAACAAAAACGCCCGCAAAGTTTGCGGGCGTTTTTACGTTTTACTGCATTTAAACTAGATATAAAGCGTTATATCCGATTCACCGGCAAACTCAAAGAAAGTGGCTGCACCACCAAAGGTCACACCATCTATAAAATCACTCGGATTCATATCGAATAAATCCACCGTCATCTGGCAGGCTATCATTTTCACTTCTGCCTCCAGACATAATGAACGCAGCTCATCCAGACTGGCAACCCCTTTTGACTTCATCTTTTGCTTCATCATCATGGTCATGATGCTTTGCATGCCCGGAATCGCCGTACCAATAACCGGGAACCATTTATCCATTCCCATCGGCATTGGCATACCCGGATTACCCAATGGACTTACCGACACTTTCATATCACGCTTTAACAGCTGTAATCCATAAAAGGTAAAAAAGATTTCAACATCGTAGCCCAGGGCTGCGGCTGTTGAAGCCAGGATAAAAGGTGGATACCCCCAATCGAGCGTACCCTTGGTTGCAATTATTGCCAGTCTTTTATCAGACATAAGTCACCTAATAATCAATAAACGATATTTAAATGTCTCAATCCCTGAGTTATTGAATCAAAGATTAAATTAAGTCTTTTTAATCAGGAAAACGAATTTACCGCCTTCTTCTTTTGATTCCATCAGTTCGTTACCTGTTTGCTTTGCAAAAGCTTCAAAATCTTTTACTGAACCAGGATCGGTTGCGATAATATGTAAAACCTGACCTGCATCCATACCCGCAAGACTTTTCTTAGCGCGAAGAATAGGTAATGGGCAGTTTAAACCTGATGCGTCGAGTTCTTGATCAAAATTAGCCATGATAGCTCCTTAGATATAATAGTGTGTACAAAAATTAATTATTCGAATCATTACGATTGCCCATTTATAATTTATTTGAGCAAGAATAACAACCCAATAATGTTCTAATATAAGTTTTAATTAATATTTCAACGAGTTAGAAGCATTAATTAAAACTGGCCTGGTTAAAA
>JALTLP010000387.1 GCA_027001895.1 Chromatiales bacterium
CAGTAATACGTTTTCTTGCCGGGCTCGATTCCATTGCGCAGGCAGCTGGACGATGTAATAGAAATGGTATGCGGGAAACCGCAACTGTTCATGTAGTAAACCCGGACGAGGAAAAAACAGACTTGTTAAAAGATATAAAAGTTGGGCGGGATAAAGCTTTACGTGTTCTCGGCGAAGGTTACGATAATTTACTGGCACCAGATGCCATGCAGCAATACTTTAATTACTATTTTTATGAGCGCGCTGATGATATGAGTTATCCTGTCTCACCAAGGTTATTAGGTAGGGATGATAATTTGCTGAATTTGTTGGGTAGTAACAGCAACAATATAGGTCGTAACAATAATACAATGCTACTCCAGCAATCCTTTATGACTGCGGGTAAAGCCTTCAAAGCGATTGATTCACCAACACAGGCTGTCATTGTGCCTTATGGGGAAAAAGGTAAATATCTTATTGCGGAGCTTGGGCGTGTAGCGAAAGAATTTGATGTTGGCACCTACAGGAAATTACTTCAACAGGCGCAACAATATAGTGTGAATGTCTTTTCCAACGTCTGGAAACGGCTACAGGAAGAAAATGCGGTACATGAGATACAGCCGGGTGAAGAAATTTACCGGCTTGATGAGCAATATTACAGCAAAGACTTTGGGTTAACTGAAAAACCCAGTAGTCAAATGACTGTACAAGTATATTAGGAGGAAGCCACAGTGCATGATACACCAAAAAATAGTATTAGCTTCAAGGTCTATGGCCGTTATGCCTTGTTTACAGATCCGGTTACCAAGATCGGTGGTGAAAAGTGTTCATATCACTTGCCGACATATGAAGCCATAAAAGGCGTATTAAAATCCATCTACTGGAAACCCACCTTTATTTGGCATGTGGATAAGGTGCGGATAATGAAAAAATTGCGAACTCAAACTAAAGGCACCAAGCCGTTGGTCTGGGGTGGTGGTAATAGCCTGGCTATCTATACATTCCTGCACGATGTCGAATATCAGGTGCAGGCACATTTCGAATGGAATATGCATCGGCCACAATTAAAAAATGACCGTAATGATGGAAAACATTTCGCAATTGTAAAAAGGTCAATACAAAAAGGAGGCAGACAGGACATTTTTCTTGGTACACGTGATTGTCAGGCCTATGTGGAACCTTGTGAATTTGGTGAAGGGAAAGGCGCATATGATGAAATAGATGAACTGGGTTTTGGGTTAATGTTTCATGGTTTTGATTACCCTGATGAAACAGGAAAAGATGAACTGCATAGTCGATTTTGGAATCCAACGTTGAAAAAAGGCATTCTGGAATTCCCGCGACCGGAAGAATGTAAAATAAGTCGTTTTATTCGGCCCATGCTGCCGAAACAATTTAATGAGGGAGAAAACATCCTGTCTGTGAAAGCAGAGGAGGCGTTACTATGAGTTGGATGGCGAAATTATATGATACCTATGAATCAGGTATGCAGCTAGATTTACCTGAATCGGATCAGCTTATGCCGATTAGTCATACTCTGCAAAACGCACATATAAAAGTCACGGTTGACGGTGAAGGAAATTTTAAGCGAGCAGAAGTACTGGAAAAAACACAAATAGTACTGCCGGCAACTGAAAAATCTGCTGGCAGAAGTAGCGGTGAAGCACCTCATCCGTTAGCAGATAAAATCCAGTATATCGCCAGGGATTATCCTGAATATGGGGGAAAAAAGCCGGGTTATTTTGATGGTTACCTTAAACAACTTGAAGATTGGTGTAGTTCGGTATATGCGCACACTAAGGTTCAGGCAGTTAGGAAATACGTTGAGAAAGGTACAGTAGTTAAAGATCTTGTTGAACATAAAATTCTGTATGTGGATGAGGATAACAACTTGTTGTTGTCGTGGCCAAAGGATAGTGAGAGTGATGCTCCAAAGATTTTTAAAGTTTTGCCAAAAGAGAAGGGATTGCTTGATCAGGGAAACGCTCTTGTTTGTTGGAGTGTTGAAGAAAAACAAGGAGACCCGGTTAGCGATACATGGAAAGATCAGGGGTTACAAAAGGCATGGATAAATTACGAGGCAGATAATAGTACGCAAACGGGATTGTGTTACATAACAGGCGAAGAAATGCCATTGGCAGTTAATCATCCAGCCAAACTAAGACATACGGGTGATAAAGCAAAACTAGTATCGTCTAATGATATGTCAGGTTATACATTCAGAGGCCGGTTTACTGATTCTAAAAATAGCATGGAAAAGCACGGGGCGCAGTCAGTTGGGATTTCCTTTGAGGTAACTCAAAAGGCGCACAATGCACTACGTTGGTTGATATCACGACAGAGTAGTTTCCGTAATGGAGATCAGTTGGTAGTAGCATGGGCCATATCTGGATCAGATATTCCACAGCCTTTGGAAGATACGTGGGATCTTCTAGGGGAGGAGCTACATGAAGTTGCTAATCCATTATCAGAGTCTGAAAGCCGGATTGATCACACAATAGACCTTGGTCAATCATTTTCCAATGCATTGGGTAAATATATGGCTGGTTATCAGTCCAAATTACAGGCGACCGATAATATTGTCATAATGGGGCTGGATTCAGCGACACCGGGCCGTATGGCAGTGACTTACTATCAGGAGTTCTTCCCCGAGGTCTACATCGCACGTATTTCTAAATGGCATAACGACTTTGCCTGGTATCAACGCCACAAGATTGAGCAAGATGTTGGCAAAACAAAACCGGAGTCGAAAACCGTATGGCCAATTTGTGCGCCATCGCCTAAAGCTATCTGGGAAGCAGTTTATGGCAGCACGGTTAGTGATTCTCTTAAAAAGAATACAATAGAACGAATCTTGCCGTGCATCGTTGAAACTCGACCTTTCCCTCGGGATCTGGTTGATAAAGCAGTGCGGCGTGCAAGCAATCGCAGTAGCTATAAATCTGATGAACAATGGTTGTGGGAGAAACACCTGGGTATCGCATGTGCCCTGTACCGGGGTTTTTCCAAACGAAATCCAAATCAAAATAAGGAATATATTATGGGACTAGAACAAAACAATACTTCACGGGATTATTTATTCGGCCGCCTGTTAGCAATAGCAGAAAGACTCGAGGATATGGCTTTATATATAGCAGGTGAAAATCGTTCTACAACTGCTGCAAGGTTGATGCAGCGATTTGCTGATAGGCCGACATCTACCTGGAGAAATATAGAGTTGGCTTTACAGCCCTATATTCAGCGGCTTAAAAATAATCGTGCCGGGTTTTTACATAACATGCAAACATTACTAGACGAAGTAATGAATAATTTTACTGAAGGTGAGTTTGTTAATGACAAACCACTAAGCGGTGAGTTTCTGCTGGCATACCATAGCCAGCGTCTTGAACTGAAAAACAAAACTAAATCTAAAGAAAATAATGAACCGGAAAACGAAGGAGAAGAAGCATGAGTTTACAGAATAAAATCGATTTTGCCCTGATATTCAGCGTAAAAAACGCCAACCCCAATGGTGATCCATTAAACGGTAATCGCCCTCGTACAGATTACGATGGTTTCGGGGAAGTTTCTGATGTTTGCTTAAAGCGTAAGATACGGGATCGACTGCAGGACAGTGGTGAGAGTATCTTTGTGCAGTCAGATGAAAAGAAAACAGACGGTATGCCAAGTTTAAAGGCTCGTGCAGAATCTGATGAGTATGGATTGGGTAAAGATGCTTTTAATGTTAAAAAAACAACTCCTGAAGAAACAGCACGACAGGCAAATGAAAAATGGATTGATGTTCGAAGTTTCGGCCAATTATTTGCATTTAAGAGCGATGCCAAAGATGGTGTTTCGATACCAATTCGGGGGCCGGTATCTATACAATCTGCTTTTAGTATTGAACCGGTTAGTATCACCAGTACACAAATTACCAAGAGTGTAAGCGGTGAAGGTGACGGCACCAAAAAGAGTTCAGACACCATGGGTATGAAACATCGCGTTGATAAGGCGGTTTATGTTGCCTTTGGTGGTATGACACCACAACTGGCTGAACGTACCGGTTTTAGTGATGACGATGCGGATACAATCAAACAGGTTCTACCCAAACTGTTTGAGGGTGATGCCTCTTCTGCGCGACCGGAAGGAAGCATGGCTGTAGAAAAGGTTATATGGTGGAAGCATAACAATAAAGCTGGTCAATATTCGTCTGCAAAAGTTCACCAGACATTAGCTGTAAATATTGATGGCAGTTATACACTTGATAATTTAGATAGTCTTGTGCCAGAAGAAATCGATGGTTTTTAAATTGCGTATAGATTTCAAAGAATGCTTACTTCTTGAATGGAGTTTAAATATGCTACACTGTATTACAAAGTAGTTATTTAAGGAGTCACACCATGGCTGTTACAAGCATTCGCTTACAAGAAGACCTGGAAAAGTTACTGGAACAGGCGACAAACCGTCTTCACCGGAGTAAAAACTGGCTGATTAATCAGGCACTTAGGGAATACCTGGAACGTGACATGAACGAGCAGCAACGCTGGCAGGAGACCGTAGAGGCACTTAAATCAGCCAGTTCTGGCAAAGTGGTTAGTGCCGACAAGGTACATGCATGGCTGGAGAGCTGGGGTAAGGATGACGAGTTACCACCACCGAAAGTATGAAAATTGATTACTGCAAGGAAGCGATCGCCGATTTGGAGAGGCTCAGAGAGTTTATTGCTGTCCATGATCCTGCTGCGGCCAGCCGCTATGCGCAACGCCTGATTGAAGGTATTACCCGGTTGCAAGATCAACCTTTGTTGGGTCATGCAGTCCCGGCAGCACCGGATCCGGACACTATTCGGGATTTGATTACCGGTGACTATGTGGTGCGTTATGCGCTGTTAAGCGAACAAATACTGATTTTACGTATCTGGCACCACCGGGAGAACTGGAAATAAATGGCGTATGATAGAAGATGATCAATTTTTGATGATATCCGCATTGCAACATTATGCATATTGTCCGCGTCAGTTTGCTTTAATCCATATTGAACAGGTTTGGGAAGATAATTTTTTCACTACACAGGGTAATACATTGCACGAAAGGGTTGACCATGGCGAACCAGAACAGCGTGGTAATATTCGTTATGAACGTAGTGTGGCTGTAAAATCAGAAAAGTGGCAACTTAAAGGTAAACTGGATCTGCTTGAAATCGAAAGCGGGCAACCAGTCAGATATTTTCCGGTTGAGTACAAACGTGGCAAGGCAAAGTCGGAAAATTGGGACAAGATACAACTTTGTGCTCAGGCCTTATGTCTTGAAGAGATGCGGGGTATCACAATTAGTGAAGGCGCATTGTGGTACTGGCAGACTCGAAAAAGAGAGCGAGTTATTATTGGTGATGAATTGAGAAGTGCCACAACGGAATTGACTCGTAATGCACATGATTTGTTGCATTCTGGTGCGACACCCTTACCGACAAAATTAAAGTCGCGTTGTAAGGCATGTTCGCTTATCGATCTTTGTGAACCATCGGTTTTTAGACAAGACAAATCACAAGAATACATCAAGCAATTGTTTGCCAGCAATCAATGAAAAAACTACTCAATACATTATATATAACAAAACAGGAAAGTTACCTGCACAAGGAAAGAGAAACAGTCGTCATAAAAAATGGCAAGGATAAACTTGGGCAATTCCCCGCGATCAGTATTGGCAATATTTTATGTTTTGGGAATATATCGGTGTCACCATTTTTGATGGGTTATTGTGGTGAACAGAGTATTGGGCTGGCATTTTATACGGAATATGGGAAGTTTCTGGCGCGTATTCAGGGTAAGCAAACCGGCAATGTCCTGTTACGAAGAAAACAATATCGCTGGGCAGATGATAAGGAAAAATCACTCAATATAGCAAGGCTAATGGTTGCGGCAAAAATTGCAAACTGTCGTTCTGTGTTAATGCGGCACATACGTAATCATGGTGAAAATATAAAACTGGATAGTGCTGTCGATAAACTGGCGGCCAGTTTGCGCCGGGTGCAACACGCAAAATCAGTCAGCGAATGCATGGGTATGGAAGGTAATGCGGCAAATTGTTACTTTTCAGTATTTAATGAATTGATACGTGATACCGGGTTTGCATTTGCAGGTAGAGTACGAAGACCACCAACTGATCCAGTAAATGCCTTACTGTCATTTATTTATACACTAGTAACTCATGAATGCGCATCTGCTTTACAGGGTGTAGGGCTGGATCCTTATGTCGGTTTTTTGCATCAGGACAGACCCGGCAGACAAAGTCTGGCGCTTGATTTGCTGGAAGAATTCAGAGCGCCATGGGCAGACAGATTCGTGTTGACACTTATAAATAGAAAACAAATTCAGCCAGGTGATTTTATTACTGAAGCAAGTGGGGCGGTACGTTTAAAAGATGATGCAAGGAAAAATGTTTTAACAGCATGGCAAGAACGTAAACAAGTAGAAATTAACCATCCGTATCTTGACGAATCTGTTCCAGTTGGCCTTTTGCCACATTGTCAGGCAATGTTGTTAGCTCGACATATACGTGGTGACACAGAATATTATCCACCCTATTTGGTTAAGTAAATATGCTTATTCTTATTACATACGATGTTAATGTTATATCAGAAGGTGGTCAGAAGCGCCTGCGTCATATTAGTAAAATTTGTTTAGATTATGGAATGCGAGTGCAAAATTCTGTATTCGAATGTGAAGTAACACCTGCGCAGTACGTAGAATTAAAAAATGGCCTGTTTGATGTATTTGATGCTGAAAAGGACAGTCTGCGAATTTATCGGTTAGGTAAGCGTGGACGTGAAAAAGTTGAGCATTATGGAGCAAAAACAGTTGCAGACCCGATAAACGATGCATTGATATTGTAATCGCTAACATCGAGTTCTCATAATTTCCTGCTTGTTTAGCGATAGTATTATCTTGTTGATTGTAATGGAAATTATAATGTAATACCGAAATAATTTATAAACCCTGACAGCCTGAGTAACAGGTTAGCGATGTAAAAGGGATTGTTCTTTAAAAATTAGTAAGTTAAAGTTTAATAGTCGCACCCCGCGCGGGTGCGTGGATTGAAACACCCTCCACGATAATCCGGTTGGCCACGATGACAGTCGCACCCCGCGCGGGTGCGTGGATTGAAACATTTCCTTGAAGCCTTCTTTTATCGAATCGCTAAGTCGCACCCCGCGCGGGTGCGTGGATTGAAACAAGAAGGTGACGCAACTGCGCCAGCCATACAGGGGTCGCACCCCGCGCGGGTGCGTGGATTGAAACAAGTTTTCAAACTTTATTATTTCAACTTGTGAAGGTCGCACCCCGCGCGGGTGCGTGGATTGAAACAGGTTGTTTTTCCGCAGCATCATCTTGTTGTTCGGGTCGCACCCCGCGCGGGTGCGTGGATTGAAACTTGAATCGTAACCGGCACTGTTCCAGCGTTTTTTGTCGCACCCCGCGCGGGTGCGTGGATTGAAACTTTATAGTACATCGCCGGCATTGACTGCGAGAAGTCGCACCCCGCGCGGGTGCGTGGATTGAAACCTGTTAATTACAATGGAGCCTTGAACAGCAACATGTCGCACCCCGCGCGGGTGCGTGGATTGAAACTCTCTGGATTCGTCCGGGCAAAGCTTGGATAAACGTCGCACCCCGCGCGGGTGCGTGGATTGAAACTTTAATACTTGACCTGTTTATATTACAAAGGAGTTGTCGCACCCCGCGCGGGTGCGTGGATTGAAACTCGAATTTGTCCAGAATCCTGATAATCGTGGTCAAGTCGCACCCCGCGCGGGTGCGTGGATTGAAACATCGTCTGTTGAGCTTTCAGCCATACCGAAATCGGGTCGCACCCCGCGCGGGTGCGTGGATTGAAACGCGTATGTCCTGTGGCTCGCCTTTCAGTTCGTTAGTCGCACCCCGCGCGGGTGCGTGGATTGAAACTCAGCATGTGTCAGTACATAACACTCGAACCATTATTTTGGAGAAAACGATATATTTTATATCTCGTTTACGTCTGGCCGTTTTGATTAGACGTGGGAGTTCCACCGCAAAGGTGGGGATGAATGTTGTTTCTTTTTCACCATGAAAATCCGACACTAGCGTATCTGATTTTCATGGTGAATTGTGGCTGTAGCAGCAAAATTTACTGTAGTCGACATATATACAGAAGTGTTTAAGCTTATAGGGTTGTTTTTTTCTGGCTGGTACACTTTTGTTTGTACTATTTGAGTTAGTGGTATTTTGGGCAGAGGCTTCAAATAAGGCTAGCTGTATCTTGTCTGGATAGGAATCAAAGTCCGTATAAGCTATTTTTAATTCTGTATAAAAGCTTGTTTTATGTTTATTGATGGCAATAATAGGTCACGTATGCTCAACCACATTTAAAGCAGTCCTAAAATGTAGCATAATACCTGTTAGTATTTCATTGAATATAAAAGATAAATATATTTATTAATACTAACTTACGAAATTGTAGCATTATTAATTTACTACATGATTTAGCTTATATTTCATGCGATAATATCATCTTTAAACCAGAAACTTATCGGTGTAGTATTTAGTATGCCGCTAAAAGGACAAAGATTTAAAGGATGAGCACGACAACTACGCAACCACAAGCTAATAAGAAATCACAACTCGCTCTACGCAATACAATAAAAGAATCGCAATATACAGAAAAAGTGTTCATGCCCGAAGTTTATTTAAAGGTGTCAATGGCGAAACTTTTCATGTGCCAGAATCGCTAATGAGTCGGCAAACTAATTTTAAAGAATTTGTAAAAGTTAATTTTGAACACGAAATTAGCAACCCGGGTGTTTGGCCTGATAATATTACAGGCTTACCGGTGTACAGAAAGTTAAAACGCTATTCCGAAACATCCTATGGCGCAGCGATGATATACCGTGTATTGCAAGATAATAAAAAAACGCTCAAGCATAATCGCGCATTGTTTAAAGTACGCTACGATGACGGTTTAACAGGTATAACACCACAAGGTGGATTAAACTTTATACTATTAACTAAAAATTTTCCGAACAGCCGACCA
>JALTLP010000388.1 GCA_027001895.1 Chromatiales bacterium
TTTAAGTATGCTTTTTGAATCAACAACCTGTTTCCATAAAGGGTACGGCACACGGGAATGAAACAGAATATGTTTCATCCACATGCGGTGGAGACGTTTAAATATAGATAGCAACTTTATCGGTGGTAACTGGTGCCATGGCATTTAGGGCATGGTGGAATTTTACCAGCCTTATAAAAATGAAGTTTTTCTTCACACTTGCCACATACTAATGTGCCCGGCCCGGTAACTTCACCTGTATGGTAGCTGGCTGGGTGTACAGCCTTTTCCTTTAACTCTAACAACTCCAAAGTCGTTTTATCGGCTGTCCGAAACATTAAATCAAGTACTGCACTTTCTAGTAAAGTCGACTCATAACCCAACCAGCCCTGTATTTCGTTACCTGTTTCGGACAGGTACTTTGCAGTATCTGCAACATCACGTTTTAACCATTCAGCCAGTTTTTCTGCCTCCTGCTCGGTAACTTCTCCAAGCTCAACAGCTTTTAGCTTTGCATTATCAACCAGCTTGTGAAAAGCCGATTCAGTTTTTTCTTCAAGCTGATGAAAATCGTTGGCTGCACGTTCATACATTTTTTCATAGGCTGCACCCAATGCATCAATAGGGTCGGTTTTTTTAGTCATGTTATTCTCCGTTATCAGGTCAGGTAACTACCGTTTATATGTAAGTCGGTTCTTAGCCTTTTAATTTCATCGAGCAAATCCAGTGCCAGCGCTATTCCGGCAAGGTTAATATCAAGGTCACGTTGCAGGCGCATTGCCGTTCGCGCACGCTGCAAACTGTCGACATTGAAGCGCCAGTTTAATTGTTCCTCGCCAATGGGTTCGATTGCACCGTATTCGACAAGCTCAATAACCCACTCTGCTGGCCTGGAACAGGCCTGACATAAATCGTTCAGGCTTAACTCCAGATGGTCTTCGAGTAAAACTCCGCTTAGTGTTTTTGTCATTTTTATTACACTCCCATTGCACTACGTGGGTTATAAGCCATTTCTTCCTGCATCTTTTTGTATAGTTCTTTTGCTTTGGCAGTATTGGCATCGGGAAGGGTAATCTGCGGAACCACGTATAAATCACCAGCTTTGGCCGCAGGTATACCTTTGCCTTTTAGTCTTAACTTACGCCCATTCTTTGTGCCCGGTGCTATTTTAAGGTCAACCGGGCCTGCCGGAGTGGGTACTTTTACACTCGCACCCAGGGCCGCTTCCCAGGGAGCCAAAGGCAGATCCAGATAAACGTCGTGTCCTTCCACACGATACAGACTATGTGGCTTAAATTCTATTTCCAGGTAAAGATCACCTGCCGGGCCATTTCCCATTCCGGCCGAGCCCTGACCAGCCAGACGTATTTTCTGGCCTTGCTTAACGCCTTTTGGAATTTTTACATTTAAAGTTCGTTGTTTATTAACCACATGGCCGCTGTTATCAAGTTCGGGCGAGGTTAAAGTAATCGCCCGTGTTGCGCCTTTGTAGGCATCTTCCAGATCAATAAGGACTTTGGCATGGTGGTCTTCACCACGTGATCGATAGCCCCGCCGACCCTGATCAGACTGATACGGATTAAAGCCACCCTTACCAAACAGGGACTCAAAAAAGTCACTGTAAGCTGAAGCATCTCCCTGAGTATAACCGCCACCGGTAAATTCAAAACCGGCATCCCAGTCAGGTGGTGGATTAAAATCACTGCCCGCCTTCCAGTTAGCCCCAAGCTGGTCGTAAGCTGCACGTTTTTGCGGGTCTTTTAGTACTTCGTAGGCTTCACCCACTTCTTTAAAGCGTTGCTCTGCATCTGCTTCTTTACTGACATCCGGGTGATACTTTCGTGCCAGTTTTCTGTAGGCACGTTTAATTTCGTCCTGAGTCGCACTGCGCTCAAGCCCCATAATTTTGTAATAATCCTGAAAATCCATAAACTCTCCAATGAACAATAACTTTTAAAGCAATAGCCCATCTATAAAAAATATACCCTTAATTAATATGGATTAGAAAGGACAATATCAAGGTTGCAGTGACTGTGTATTGCGTTAAATCAATACAAGTCGTTAAATTTTTCCAGCCAACTATTTTTACAGTTCATCTTTTACAATTCATCAATGCCTTTATTGGCCAGCTGATCAGCTATCTCATTTTCACGGTGGCCGGAATGCCCTTTTACCCACTTCCATTCGATATCATGTTGCTGAATTTCAGCATCAAGCTGCTGCCAGAGATCGACATTTTTAACCGGCTTTTTACTGGCCGTTTTCCAGCCGCGTTTTTTCCAGTTAGGCATCCATTCGGTAATACCCTGCATTACATATTTTGAATCGGTGGTCAGGATAATGTTAGACGGCCGGGTTATCGCCTGTAAGCCTTTAATAGCTGCTGTTAATTCCATTCGATTATTGGTCGTGTCTTTTTCGCCACCGTACAAAGACTTTTCTGTGTCTTTAAAGCGCAGTAACACTCCCCAACCACCTGGCCCCGGGTTGCCGCGGCAAGCGCCGTCTGTAAAAATTTCTACACGGTTATCCATATTGTCTGGCTATCATTCAGCTTGGCCGTCACTATTTTGTTGCTTGTTATTGTCATGTGGCATCATCGGTTCAACAAGACCCGCTACCACCTTTTGTGCATGCCAACGGGTTCTTATTGGCGTTAATGTTACGCTTCGTTTGCGCGCAACAATAACATAGCTACCACCAAATATTCTGAACAGCTTGCTGGTAAACGCTTCAATGATTTTTAGTTTGCTCATAATGCCTTTGTGTTGTATTGGTGGCCGGTAGCAATAGTAATGCGTCATTACAAAGTCAAAACCGAGCAAGGACAACCAGTCCTTTAAGCGAGTTACCGTATAAAAACGGCCACACCAGGGCACAATACGCCGCCCCAGAAAAAATAAACGCCATAACGAAAACAGGCCTAAGGGGTTAAAACCTAGAATAACCACATGACCTTCAGCTATCAGTACCCGTTCTACCTCGCGCAGGACATCATGCGGTGTTTTACAAAACTCCAGCACATGCGGTAACAACAGTACATCGACTGAATCTGAGGCAAAAGGCAGTAAGTCAGGCAAAGTTTTGCAGCCAGCCCGGTTTAAAGGCTCATCAACAATAAAATCGCTGACAAAATGATGCGATATACGACTTGAACGTAACAGGTTTTCGTCGCCGGTTAGCCCAACCTGGCCAATATGATAGCCAAACAGGTTTGGCAGGATTTCATCGAGTTGCTGCTGCTCGATTGTATCGAGGTACTTGCCCAGAGGGGTTTTATACCAATCACGCAGGCACTGCCAGACTCGTGGCGAAGCCGGGCAGCCCTTGAAAAGGCTTTTATCCCAAAAGTTTCGAGATTTTTCCATTAATATTCAATAGCTTATAATATATTGTTAAAGTACCCTATAATTCTTAGACTATACCAGTATTACCGGACAACACAACAAATTAACACTGTGGCAAAAATACCGAATAAGTGATTCGGTAGGCAAACTAAGCCTTCTCTGATGTTGCCCGTTCAAGTAAAATGATAAGCTAAGTCATTAAACATAAATAAGAAAAATATGCCTAAAATTCTAATAATAGCATGTTGCCTGTTAGCAACATCATGCAGTTTACCAAAGAATCCTGACAACAGTGGCTCGCCTGAAACGTCGCAACTTACCACCAGGCCGGCTGAAGACCTCGCCACTGGCGAAAACAACAACGAATTCGTCACTGTTGACGGTGATGCCGCCTACCCGGCCCATGAATTTAATCTGCAACTGGCCTCAACACAAACAACAGAACAAACAAAAAACTTATCTGCCAGCGCAGACGATGAAATATTCCCGGTAAACCGTGAACCTGATGATGTTTGGCAACGTCTACGTAGCAAGTTTTCCTTACCGCCTCAAAATAACCGACGACTTGACCAGCAATTAAGATGGTATATCAAACACCCAGAATATATGAAGCGTGTCTCTGAACGTGCCGCACCTTATTTATACTACATTGCAGAAACGGCAGAAAAAATGAATATCCCCAGTGAAATCGCCTTGCTGCCAATTGTAGAAAGTGCCTTTAAACCTTTTGCCTATTCACATGGTCGTGCTTCGGGGATATGGCAGTTTATTCCGGCAACCGGTAAACGTTTTGGTTTAAAACAAAACTGGTGGTATGACGGTCGACGTGATGTTTATGCATCAACCATTGCAGCCTTTAATCTGCTCACCAGATTACAAAAACAATTTAAAGGTGACTGGTTACTTGCCCTGGCGGCATATAACTCTGGCGAAAGAAACGTGCATCGTGCTGTTCGCAGAAATAAACGTCGTGGCAAGCCAACAGATTTCTGGCACCTTAAACTTCCACCAGAAACACGTGCCTATGTTCCAAAACTGCTTGCACTTAAACGAATTATTGCAAACCCTGAAAAATATAATATTAGCTTAACCAGAATTGCAAACGAGCCCTACTTTGAAAAAGTCGATACACAATCTCAGATTGACCTCGCTCGTATTGCAGAGCTTAGTGAATTACCGCTTGATGATATCTATAAACTAAACCCGGCCTTTAACCGTTGGGCAACGTCCCCAACCGGCCCGCATTATATTTTATTACCCATTAAACAGGCTCAGGTTTTTAAAGAAAAACTTGCTAAACTACCGGCTAAACAACGTATTCGCTGGGTTCGGCATAAAATCAGAAAAGGCGAAACCATCAGCCACATTGCAGACAAATACCACACCAGTATTTCAAGTATTAAACGTGTTAACCGAATGCGTAAAAACTTTTTACGTGCAGGCCGCAGTTTAACAATTCCCGTTGCCAGTAAAAAATTACGCAGCTATAAATACAGCGCGGCACAACGTTTAAAGAAACAGCAAAACATCCCGCGTAAAGGTATTAAAATTTCACATATTGTACGTGCCGGCGACACATTCTGGAGTCTTTCACGCCGACATAAAGTCAGCATGCGTTCGCTGGCTAAATGGAACGGTATGGCACCACGTGATACTTTAAAGCCGGGACAAAAATTAATAATCTGGTCTCGTACCGGCGCCAGTGTGTCGCACAATGATCCTGATGGTTTGTATATTCCAAAGCGTAGAAATATTACGCAACGTATTGGTTACCGTGTTCGCAATGGTGACTCGCTTGCAAGAATTGCTAGCAAGTTTAAAGTCAGTGTACGTCAATTGCTTCGCTGGAATAAACGTTTGCGAAACAAAAAATATTTACACCCTGGTCAGCGTGTTACCCTGTATGTCGATGTTACCCGACAAACCAGTTAATATTTAAAAATACAAGATGAACAAAAACATTCTTACCAATGTTATTGCAATACTGGTTTGTATTACCGGCATTGCATTTAACTCGACTATTATTCTTACCATCGGTATGTTTGCCCTGTCCGGCGCCATTACTAACTGGCTGGCCATTCATATGTTGTTTGAAAAAGTGCCCGGACTGTATGGGTCGGGTGTTATTCCGGCCCGCTTTGAGGATTTTAAAAACGGCATTCGGGAACTGATGATGAAGCAGTTTTTTACTGAAGAAAACATTGAGCGCTTACTGAGTAATGCCGATGGCCACATACCCGACCTGCACCTTGCCCCTGTAATAGAAAAAGTTGATCTTAGCCCGGCATTTGATTCACTGGTTAAAGTCATAATGGAATCGTCCTTCGGCGGCATGCTGGGTATGTTTGGTGGAGAAGAGGCCCTCACTCCGTTAAAGGAACCTTTCGTGATTAACATGAAGCAATCACTTATCGAGATGACTCAGCAAGACTCCTTTCTGATGCTGCTTAAGGATGAAATTGAACAACCTGATGTTCTTAAAGAACTTGCCGATAAAGTTGAGCATATAATCGAACAACGTCTCAATGAACTTACACCAGAACTTGTTAAGGAAATAGTACAGACAATGATTAAAGAACATTTAGGCTGGCTGGTTGTCTGGGGTGGTGTCTTTGGTGGTCTTATCGGCCTTGCTGCTGCTTTATTTAATACTACAATTATCTAACCAGCCTTCAGAAAACCTTTACACAACCGGATAAATGAATGGTTCAGATTGGACAAACAAATACCCTTCGTATTAGCAAATTCGTTGACTACGGTTTATACCTTGATGATGGCGATAATGGTGAGATTTTATTACCAAAACGATATATGCCTGATGATTGTAAAGTTGACCAACAGATCGAAGTTTTTATCTACGCCGATTCGGATGACACTCTTATTGCAACAACGCTAAAGCCTTTAGCACAAGTTGGTGAAGCGGCTTATTTAAGAGTCGCCGCCGTAAACAAAGTTGGGGCATTTGTCGACTGGGGTTTACCAAAAGATATCCTGGTTCCTTTTGCCGAACAACATAAAAAAATGCAGGTTGGTCGTTCCTATATCGTTTACCTTTATCTTGATAAATATGCAGACCGCATCGTTGCCTCATCAAAAATAAATAAGTTTATTAAAGATGAAGCACCCACAGACGAAGGACGATATAAACAAAAGCAGCCAGTAGATTTACTGATAGCAGGCAAAACAGACCTTGGTTATAAGGCAATAATAAACAATACGCACTTTGGCATGCTGTACAGTGCAGATGTTTTTCAGAAGTTACACTATGGTCAGAAAGTTAAAGGCTATATCAGGAATATTCGCCCTGATAACAAAATTGACCTGACATTGCGACTGGATAACAAAGCCAGTCGTAATAGTCTTGAAGAAAAAATATTGCAGTATCTTGAACAGAATAAAGGTGTATCTTCGCTGACTGATAAAAGTAAACCCGAAGACATCTATCAACAATTTTCTGTCAGCAAATCCAGCTACAAAAAGGCGCTGGGTGGCTTATATAAAAAACGGCTGATACAAATTACGAAGGAACATATTCGCCTAGCCTGATATAGCATCCATTCAGGTAATATTACATATTTTTTTAGGGAAATTTATCATATTTAGCATCGTCAATGACTTCTAGTATGATATTATCTTTTCAATTGTCAGGGAGGGATATTAATGTTTTACAAGCTGGTTTACTTCTTATTTAGTTCTTACAAGCGCCACCCCAAAATAATTCCTCACAGCCTGCTCCTTATTATTATTGGTATTTTCCTTACCCTTGCTGCGGGTAAACTCTACCAGATATGGGATGATGACCCTGACCGGGGTGCCATTGCGATAAATAATGGTACATTCAATGAAAGTTATTCAACCCCGGTCTATCTTGACCAGGGTTGGTCTGAATCAGACAGTTTGTGGTTTTATAATACGACTCAGGGGTCTGCACTACTACCTTACGATTTTCTGCTTGCATTACAACAAGCCAATTCAAACGAAAAATTTCTTTCTAACCGCAATATCGACAGGTTTCGTTATTTACCGCAAAAAGCAACATTCTTCAACCCGGATGCACTGCCGGTTGGTTTTGTAAAGGAAACTTATCAGGGCAAAGATTACGTTGGCCTGACCTGTGCTGCCTGTCACACCGCCCAGATTAATTATAAAGGTCAGGCTGTACGTATTGATGGTGGGCCATCCATGGCAAACATGCCTTTATTTATGACTGAACTTGTCAATGCATTGACCGCTGCACTTGAAGGTGACAAGCAACAAACATTTGTAAAAAATGTTCTGGCGCTTGACAACGATTATGATACAAAAGATGAAGTAATAGCAGATCTGAATATCTGGCTGGAAAGACGTAAACTATACAACACCGTCAACAAAAGCCATATCAAGTATGGTTATGCACGACTGGATGCCTTTGGCCGGATCTATAACCGCGTACTTCAACATGTTATCAATAAAAAACAACTGGCCACTTTACTTGCCCTGACAACCTTACCCAATAATAAACGTCTGTTGACTGACTCCGAAATTGACAATGTGCTTGAAGGAATTAACGAAACCATCATTCAGGACGATCAATTCGCACAAATACTTAATCGCCTTCAATCCAGCAAGCCTGGTTATCCCGGTTTAGGCCTAAAACAAATGTTATATGTACGGGACAAAATTTTTAATGAACCGAATGCCCCGGTTAGCTATCCTTTTTTATGGGATATTGCCCAGTCTGACTACGTACAATGGAATGGCCTTGCAAGCAATGCAGGTGTCGGCCCGATTGGCAGAAATACCGGTGAAGTCATTGGTGTATTCGCAATTATCGACTGGCAAGACAGTCCTTCCGGTTTTAAGTTATCCAGCTTATTAACAGGCCAGAAACACAAGAAAAAACATGTCAATTTTAAATCATCGGTTGACCTCATTAACCTGCAAAGACTTGAAGCACATTTACGAAAATTAAAATCGCCAAAATGGCCCGCCATGCTTGGGAAAATTGACCCTGTAAAGGCGCGTAAAGGCCGGTTAATTTATGCAAAACGATGTCAGTCGTGTCACGAGCTAATTGACAGGGAAGATGCAGACAGGCTAGTTACCGCAAAAATGATGGATATTAAAAAAACCGGTACGGATCCGGCTATGGCAATCAACAGTGTTTCTTATAGCGGCAAATCAGGTAACTTTATGCATACCTATCAAGGTACTGATGTCGGTGATGTTATTATTGCAGAAACAGCGCCCGTGGCACAAATTCTGACATCAGTAACCAAGGGCGTTGTTGCCACACCAGATGCCGACAAATGGTTTATTCGGCGCTGGGCAGATTGGGCATATACGTTAGCAATGTCATTTACACAAAATAAAATCAAGGCAAGTGTAAAAAGCGGTAATTATAATCCGGATACAACGGCCAACCCTTATAACTCCTTACTGGCTTACAAGGCAAGATCCTTAAACGGTATCTGGGCAACGGCACCCTACTTACATAACGGCTCTGTTCCTACTTTATATGACCTGCTCCTCCCGGTAAAAAAACCAGGCGATCCTGAAAATGGTGAATACCGCCCGGATACTTTTATGGTTGGTAGTCGTGAATTTGACCCGGTTAAAGTTGGTTTTAAAAGCAGAGGTTACAATGGTTTTAAATTTACAACCTCACGTCTCGGAAACCGCAATACCGGCCATCAATATGGTAACCCATTAAACAGGCAAGAACGTTACGAGCTGATTGAATATTTGAAAACTTTGTAGCACTACAAAGAATAAAGGATAAAAAAATGAATGCCAGTAAAAATTATCTCGAACTATACGATGCTGCTGATGATGATGACAAGTATCCGCTTGTTAGCAAATGGATAAACAGTGATGACCGGCTGCCTTTTTTTGCACAGCTAAGGAAAGAACGCGCCGTACTGGTAACACCGGAATGTACCCTGGTAGCACGTTTTCCCGATGTTCGTGATATGTTGTCAATGCCAAAAATATTTACCGTAGATCTTTATAAACCTAAAATGAGTGTCACCGGCCCTGATGATGGCTACCTGATGGCTCACGATGATGACGCATTACATTACCGTGAGAAGTCACTGATGCAAGGAATGTTAAACCGTGATGATTTACCACGTATAAGAAAACTGGTAGCTGAATCAGCAGAAAAAATTATTAACCAAGCTGAAGGTAGCATTGAAGTCGTTAATAAGTATTGTCGTATGGTTCCAGTAACATTAGTACAGGACTATTTTGGTCTTGATGGCGTTGACCCCGAAGATCTTATCGAATGGTCATACTGGAATCAGTATGATGCCTTTAATAACCAGCCTTTTGATATGCTAACCGATGAACAGTCACAATATATAACAGACAAACACAACAGTATTTCAGATAAGCTAGGTGCTTATATCGCTTCGCTTGTTGTACGCAAGCTTGTTATTATTAAGGCAACCAGCGGCTTAAGAGCCATGCTTGGCTATCCCAAACAAATCCTGCTCCGCCTGTTAGGCATGTCAGTAAAAACAAAACCGGATGATATTGTTACCCGTATGTTACGTACTGCTTTTGCTAAAGAAGTTGACTTCCCGCTTACCCGACTGGGGATTAATGCTGGCGGACTTTTGATTGGGGCAATAGAAACAACATCACAGGCAACCGCACAGGTTATCGAGTACTTTATTAATAATCCGGATCTGATGAAAAAAGCTAAACAGGCTGCTTCATTTGAAGATCGCAGTGAATTTGATGCTCTGGTATGGGAAGCGTTACGCTTTGTTCCTATCAGACCCGATATATTTCGCAAGGCCTCGGCTGACTACATCATTGCCAAAGGAACACCACACCAGACCGAAGTCAAAAAAGGTACTATCGTCAGGCTGCTTACCCAATCAGCGATGTTTGACGACTATGCATTTGAAAATCCGGATGAATTCAACCCAAACCGAAACTGGTATCATAATTTTAATTTTGGTTTTGGTTCACACCAATGTCTGGGCAAATATATTGGTATGGTTATGATTCCGGAAATGATCAGACAAATTATACTAAAACCCGAACTTGAAGATGCTGGCCCCATCAATTATAAAAATGGCCCGTTTCCGGAAGAATATCATCTTAAATGGCGGGTTGTGAGTTCAGTATAAAATTAACCGGCTATATTACTTAAACCAGTCATTAATCTCGTCATCATCAGATGATACCTGCTGTTCATCAATTTCTATATATCCAATTTTTTCTTCAGCAGAATCATTTTCAGCAGGCCTGGGCGTTATTCCTGTATCAGAATTTTCGTCAAATGATTCTTCACGAAAAGCTTTAAAAAATGCATCAAAGTTATTTGATGTTAAACAAATAACAATCTTTTCCAGGCTACAATCACTTCTGGCATCCCAGAAATGCGTAATGGCTTTAAAGCCAGCTCGCGCACAAATTTCTACCGGTACTCGGAAAACACCGGTACTGATTGCAGGAAATGCAATCGATGACCAGTCGTTAGTTTCGCAAAGTAACAGGCTACGTAAAAACGCGGATTCCAGCTTTTGTTGCTCGGCACCTTCACCCATAACCGGGCCGACTGCATGAATAACGGCCTGATAAGGTAACTTTCCCGCAGAAGTAAAAACCGCCATACCACTTTCGAGTTCGCCGTGTTCACTAATTAGCGTTTTACTTTGTTGCTCCAACTCATCGCCAGCAGCATTTAAAATCTTTAATGCCAGACCGCCACCGTGTATCAACGATCCATTTGCAGGGTTAACGATAACATCAACAGGAGCTTTTAGAATATCTGAGACCTGAAGCTGTAACACTCTGTCGCCAAACAAAAATTCCATTTTTTGTCCTGGCATTTACATAGTCTCAATACGGCGGTTAATCATAGTGCTTGCGATCCTTACGTTTGCCGTTTG
This sequence comes from Chromatiales bacterium, assembly GCA_027001895.1. GTDB lineage: Bacteria > Pseudomonadota > Gammaproteobacteria > UBA6429 > Thiohalophilaceae > SZUA-37. The sequence goes on from JALTLP010000388.1 coordinate 11,213, forward strand.
GTGCTGCCTGCTGAACAATAACACCTTCAATCGCAGAAAATTCTATACTGCGTTTTTCATGTTGATAAGCCGGGTTTAGTGGTTGCAGGTAATGCTTACCGTCTTCAATAACCAGTTGTCTAAAAATATATCCGTTTTCAACCATAGCGAAAACATAGGACTCATGCCGCGCAACACCGGTTGGATCAATGATAATAATCACGTCCTTTTTAAATTCCGGTTCCATGCTGTCGTCAATAACCTGTAGTGCAAAAGGTTCACTACTGCCACAGCCACCGGACATTTGCTCGGCTACATAATCTGATTCAACCATAATTTTCCTGCTTTGTTTCAAATAAAGTCGAATTATACCTTAAAATTAAGGCTTAAATTACACAAATATGTATGATAAATAACTTTAATATATTTATTTAAGTTTATGTTTTCTTATGATTTTCTTTCTGCAACTCCCATAACTTCGAATACATTCCGTTTGCATTTATCAGTTCTGTATGACTACCTCGCTCAACGATTTTTCCCTTGTCTAACACCAGAATCGTATCCGCATCGACTATCGTTGACAACCGGTGGGCAATAACCAACACCGTATGCTGTTCAGCGACTTCTCGTAACGCTGTTAATATCGCCTGTTCAGATTGTGAATCCAGGCTTGATGTTGCTTCGTCAAAGACAAGAATCTTCGGGTTCTTAAGCACAACCCTAGCAATCGCAACACGTTGCTTTTCACCACCGGATAATTTTAATCCGCGCTCGCCGACAACTGTTTCGTAACCCTGTGGAAGTGAATCTATAAATTCATGGATATGTGCCGTCTTTGCTGCCTGAATAACTTCATCAAGTGTCGCACCCGGTTTAGCGTACTGGATATTGTAAAAAATGGATTCGTTAAACAACACGGTATCTTGTGGGACGATACCAATTTGCTCTCGCAAACTTTGCTGGCTGACATCTTTAATATTTTGCTCATCGATATAAATAGCCCCACTGCTGACATCGTAAAAACGAAATAGTAGACGTGACAGGGTAGACTTACCTCCACCCGATGGCCCAACAACGGCTACTTTTTTACCAGGCTCTATTACAAAGCTGACATCATGCAGTATTTGCCTGTCCGGCTGGTATGAAAAACCGACATTCTCAAACTGCACTCTGGCAGATTTTACAACAAGTTCAGTTGCATTTTGTTTATCCGTTACTTCGCTTTTCTTGTCAAGCAGCTTAAACATTAAATCCATATCCGCCAGTGAATATTTTAACTGTCGGTAAACAATGCCCAGAAAACCTAACGGCATAAAAAGTTGTAGCATTAAAGCATTAACTAAAACCAGATCACCCAGACTGAGCTCTCCATTAACCACACCCTGCCCGGCGAAAATCATAATAATAGTAACACCAACAGCGATAATAGCACCCTGTCCAAAATTTAATAAAGACATCGAGGTCTGACTTTTTACCGCCGCTTCTTCCCAACGTGTAAGCGTTGAATCATAGCGTTGTAGCTCGTGCTTTTCGTTAGTAAAGTATTTAACAGTTTCGTAATTTAACAGGCTGTCGATTGCCTGGCTGTTTGCCGCTGAATCCATCGCATTCATTTCATGCCTAAAATGCATACGCCATTCGGTTACCCACAATGTAAAACCGATATACAAACCAACCGTTGTAAAAATAGCAATGGCAAATTCCAGTTTATATTTTGACAATAAAATAGCGGCCACCAGTGCAAATTCGGCAATGGTCGGAATAATATTAAAAATCAGGTAATTTAAAATTGTACTGATACTGCCTGTACCACGATCCAGGTCACGACTTATTCCGCCGGTTTTCCGCTCCAGATGATAAGCCAGTGACAGATGATGCAAATGTTTAAGCACATGCATAGAAACTCGTCGCATTGCACGGTAACGAACCCGAGCAAAAATAGCATCGCGTAATTCATTAAACAAACTTCCAACTAATCGCAATGCACCATAGGCAATTAATAAACCCAATGGTAAAAACAGTAGTTTTTGTTCGATCTGGGTATCCAGCGTATCAACAATATCTTTTAGTACAAAGGGCACACCCACTGTTGCCAACTTTGCGCCAACAAGACTGCCAAGTGCAAGCAATACCCTGCCTTTGTATTCCCAGATAAAGGGAAACATGCGTTTTAAATTTTTTCTGTCGTTTCGTTCAGAATGCGGTGATTTTTCATAACGAATAAAATGACTCATTTGTTGTAAAATTCCTTAGGAAATCAATCCATTATCGCATAAAATAGCTGATAAAAATAATATTCAAACTAAACAGTAGCCTTAATTTATGAATGGTTTCTACACAATTAACAAATTTCTCCTTACGCTTGTTATTACGGCAAGTTTATCCAGTATCATTTCCTGCTCAGATTCCTCCCGCAAAAAACATCCGCAACGAGCCCAGTTAGTAAAAGTTGCTACTGTAATCAATAGCCCGATGCAATCAGAACAGATGTTGTCCGGCACGCTTGAAGCACTGCGCACGGTCCAGATTTTTAACCAGGAAGAAGGGCTTATACTGGACATTCCTGTTTATCAGGGTGACAAGGTTGACAAAAGCCAGTTACTGGTACAACTGGAATCCAAACTGATTAATGCCGAACTTAACAAGGCGAAAATCAAACATCGTCAGGCTGCACTTGATTTAAAACGTCTGAAACAATTAAGAAAAAAACGCCTGACTACTGAAGAAGCCATCAGCAGCGCGCAAAGCACACTCGACCTTGCCGCTGCTGAAGAAACCGTTCTGCATACACGCCTGCAACATACCCGAATACATGCACCGTTTTCGGGAGTTATAACTGAACGGTTAAAAGAATCGGGGGATGTTGTTGCTAAATTTACCCACCTGTTATCGCTCGACGATACCCGTCAACTAAAAGCCCGAATTAACATTTCAGAACTATTACTGCCCAGTATACAGGTTGGTTCGAGCTTGAAAGTATATATCGATGCGCTTGGCGATCAAAGTATTGATGCAACGGTTTTACGTATTTACCCGACTATCGATAAAATTACCCGACAGGGAACTATCGAAGTTCTTATCTCTAACCCACCTTCTTCTGCAAAACCTGGACAACTGTGCCGCCTTGTTTTAAGCGGCAAAACAACGCCCAAAAAAAATATACCGTTGAATGCCGTTAAACATAATGTAAATGGCAGTTATGTTTTCAGGGTAATAAACAATAAAGCTATGCTAACCCCGATTAAAACCGGTATTCAGCTCGGGAATAATATTGAAGTTATCAGTGGATTAAACAAAGATGACAAGGTGATAACACAGGGATTTTTAAACCTTAAAGACAACAAACCGGTAAAAATCGTTTCGGATTAGGTAGCATATGAAAAAAAGATTTCGTAGCGGTGGCCTGGCAGCATGGTCGATACATCACCCGATTGGGGTAAGCATGCTGGCGTTAACTGTTGTCGTTATTGGATTTTTTGCGCTTGAAAAACTCGGCGTGGATCTGCTTCCCAATATTATCTATCCCGAAATACGTGTCAGTGTACGTGACCCCGGTGTGCCTTCGAGGATTATGGAAGATCAGGTCACCCGTCAAATCGAGGAACAACTGGCAATTACCGAAGGGGCGATAGCCGTTCAGTCAACCAGTTCGGAAGGTTCCAGTCGTATATCTCTGAGTTTTCCGTATGGTACGGATATCGATATTGCACTTCGTGATGCCAGCACCCGACTGGATCGCGCTAAACGATTTTTACCGGACAGTATAGAACCACCCATTATTTATAAACGCGACCCATCCCAAATCCCGGTTATGGAAATAGCTATCAGCTCTGATAACCGTGACCCGGTAAAACTAAGAGAATGGGTTGATTACAATTTTAGTCGCTGGTTTATTAATTTACCCGGCGTGGCTGCAGCGGAAATTGGTGGTGGCAATATAAGAGAAATTCAGATTATTGTTGACCAGGAAAGGCTCGCCCACTTCGGTATGACCTTTGCCGAACTAAAAGACAAAATTCGACTGAATAATATCGAAGCGCCGGCCGGAAGACTGGGTACAGCCTCACAGGAATTTAGTACTCGTACCAGTGGTCGTTTTAATAACATTGAAGATATTCGTAACTTACCCATTCGCAGTATACGTGATAGTAAATCAATCATCCGGCTACGTGATATAGCAAAAGTGCTCGATAGCCATGAAGATGAACGCCTGCGCGTCAGATTAAACGGCCATGATGCGATTAAACTTTCTATTCAGAAACAACCACAGGCAAATACCGTTGCCGTTGTTGATGCCGTAAAACGGCAATTAAACTGGTTGCGTCAACAGAAACTGTTACCTAAAGATATCAACCTGTCTACCATCAGTGATCAATCCGTATTTGTTCGTTATTCACTTAAGAATGCATCCATCGCAGTTCTCAGTGGTGCAAGTCTCGCTATGTTGGTGGTCTACCTGTTTCTTGGCAGCATTAAACGTACCATAATTATCGGCACGGCCATTCCACTGGCCATTCTTTTTACTTTTATAATAATGTCCCTCAGTGGCCTGACACTTAATATAATGACACTCGGTGCGCTTGCTCTGGGCGTTGGGCTACTCGTTGATAGCACGATTATTATGCTGGAAAATATTACCCGTCACCAACAAATGGGCGAAAACAGAAATGACGCCTCGATTCATGCCGCTCAGGAAATTAATAGCGCCATTGTCGCTTCAACCAGCACCAACCTTGCCGCTATCCTGCCGTTTTTGTTTATTAGTGGTCTAACTGGCCTGCTTTTCAATGAGCTTGTTTTTGTTTTAACCGCCGCTATTCTTGCCTCGCTTGTGGTTGCAATTACCCTGGTACCCAGCCTTGCTTCACAGGTAAGTTATCGACCTGAAAACACCAACACAACAAGCACCAGGATACTTAATTTAACAACCCGGTTTGTTAATTATTTATACCAACGGCTGGAAAGGATACTAAAAGCTGTACTGGCTAACCCTTCCAGAGTTCTTTATATTGCCATTCCACTGCTAGTCATTTCGCTTTTACAAATGAGCAACGCAAAATATAAATTCTTACCTTCAGTTGATGAAGGCCAGGTAGGTGTATACATCCGAACCGATAGCAGCACTTTATTTAAAGACTTTGATAGTACTGCTCGCAAACTTGAAGCACTCTTTAAAAAGCAACCCGAAGTTACAACTGTCTTTACCACATCTGGCGGTTATATCTTTGGTCGCACCGAAATCAAGTCGAGCAACAGTGGCAGCATTGTTATCCAGCTTAAACCAGGGACTGATTCAGCAAAATGGATAAACAAAATGCGTAGGGAAATTTCCAGACTGAAGCTGGTCGGTGTGCGGGTACATATGCGTGCTCGCGGTGTACGCGGCATCAGAACCAGCCGTGGGGACGATGATTTAAGCTTGCGTGTTCAGGGTAATGACCTCGATATTCTTGCCAGCATTGGTGATAACATTGTTAAAAAACTGTCTGGAATTAAAGGTATTCGTAACCTTAAACATACCTATGAAGAAATAAGTGAAGAAATTACTGTTACCGTTAATCGCCAGAGAGCGGCCGACCTCGGAATCAACATCGATGATATCAATCAGTCACTGCGGGTTGCGCTGGAAGGACTTGTTGTGTCTGAATATATTCAGGGGGACAAGCGTTTTAATATTCGTATCCGTTTACCTGCAGACAGGCTTGACTCACCTTCTAAACTGAATTCTGTTGTTGTTGGACGGTTAAACAACAAACCCATCCGCCTCGGAGAAGTAAGTGAAATTAAGCTTGCACAGTCACCCTCTACTATTTTACGTGACAGACAACGCCGTATTGTTGAAGTAAGCGGTACATTTAGTAACAATGCCGACCTGATAGAAATTAATAAATCCATCACAAACAGGCTAAAAGATTTAGTACTACCCGAAGGGTATACGTTATATGATGGTGGAGCCACAAAAATACTTCAACAAAGTCACCAGTCCAGCCTGGTATTAATTGCGCTTGCCCTGTTCCTGGTATTTGTTGTCATGGCTGTGCAGTATGAATCACTGCTTAATCCACTTGTTATAATCTTAAGCATGTTCTTTACCATTATCGGTGTAACCTTCGGTGCCTGGTTAACAGAATTGTTTATCTGGTTATTCCAGCTACCGTTTGACTCTTCTATGCTTGTACGCTGGTTACTTTCAATTCCAACTAAAATTCAGACATCCATGCCCTTCCAACTTGGTTTAATTATGTTAATTGGTATTGTAGTAAATAATGCTATTGTGCTTGTTGAACAAATTGAAATTGAACGGGAGAAAGGTCGAGTAATCAATGACGCTATACTGGCTGCTGCCCGTTTGCGTCTACGCCCGATACTAATGACCACCCTGACTACCGTGGTTGGTATGTTGCCATTAGCCATTGGGCTGGGCAGCGGCTCAGAATTACTTCAACCACTGGCAATAGCTATTGTCTGGGGCCTGCTCTTTTCCGGGCTGGTTAGTCTTGTACTTGTACCGGCAATGTACAAGCTGCTACATTCTTCAACGGCTTAACAATATCTGCTAATTTGAAACAGGATAGGCGAGTGGCTTGGCACCTGATGGTTCAAACCAGGAAAGCTTGTTATGCAGTTTTACAACATCACCTACGATAATAAGTGTTGGCGGCAGTATTTCAGTGCTATCAACTATAGCCGGTAATGTTTGTAAGTCACCAATATGAACCTGCTGTTGAGGAGTGGTACCCTTTTCTACCAGCGCTGCTGGCGTTGAGCTATCCAGCCCATGTGCAACCAACTGCTTACAGATTTCTTTTACACCATGCAAACCCATGTAAAACACTATCGTCTGCCCTTTATGAGCCAGCGCCGACCAGTTAAGATTTACCGTACCATCTTTTAAATGGCCGGTAACAAACATACAGGATTGTACATAGTCACGATGAGTTAAGGGTATGCCGGCATAAGCAGCACAGCCTGCTGCAGCAGTAATACCCGGAACAACCTGGAAACTAACGCCCTCTTCCATTAAGGTTTCAATTTCTTCGCCACCACGCCCAAAAATAAATGGATCGCCCCCTTTTAGGCGTAAAACTTTTTTACCCTCATTGGCAAATCGCACTAATAACTCATTTATGTTTTCCTGTTTAACAGCATGCTTGTCTCGTTCTTTGCCAACATAAACAAACTCGGCGTCCCGCCTTACCATTTCCAGAATTTCAGCCGATACCAGCCTGTCATAAACCACCACGTCTGCACGTTGCATTAAGCGTAATGCTCTGAAGGTCAGTAAATCCGGATCACCCGGCCCGGCACCAACAAGATACACTTCACCTATATCTTCCGGTACCTTTGCTGCACTGACCGCTTTTTCAAGTGCTTCCTGTGCAGCTTTATCTTTTCCCGCAACAAGCAAGTCGGCGATTGAACCTTCAAGCACATGTTCCCAGAAACCCCGTATATGGTTACTATTGTGTTTAAAAATTTCCTTTACCCTGTCACGATAACTTTCAACTAACTTACCCAGTCGGCCATAAGCGGCAGGTATAAATGTTTCCAGCTTAGAGCGTAATAAGCGCGCCAATACAGGCGATGCACCACCCGTTGAGATAGCAATTTGTACCGGATCACGGTCAATAATAGAAGGGGTAATAAAGCTGCATAAATCCGGAGTATCAACAACATTGACAGGGATATTCTTTTTCGAAGCTTCTTCGTAGACTGCCTGGTTGACATCGCGTTTGTTAGTTGCGGCAATAACAATTCGATAATCGCCAACATCCCCGGGTTTAAATTCTGTTTTAAGGTGAGAAATTTCACCCTTTTGAAGCAATTTTTCCAGTTCACCCCCCAGTTCTGGTGAGACAACAGTCACTTTGCCACCGGCTCGAACCAGCATAAATACCTTTCGGGATGCAACCTGGCCACCGCCGACAACAAGACATGGCTGATCTTTAATATTTAAGAATATAGGAAGAAATTTCACAATGATACGACCCGGAATGATTGATTAACAATTAGATACACTGGAAGTCAGGAAGCTGATTTTAATGCCACAACCTGTTTGGTACAAGCTTTTAGTCATCATCCTGTCCCAAAAATATCGTTTAATGTGTTGCGTCAGGTCTTTGTTAGGCTATGCTGACGACATTCACGGATATGAGCCGAGAAAAATATAACTGTTCCAAGTAACAGAATGGACGTATAGTTATTCATAAGAACCACTGAATGATCCGTCAGTGAAAAGCTGGTAATAGCAATTATATGAATCAAACCAATTACAGCGGTTGGTTTGCAAATTTTATAATTCTTTATGTAAATATATACCGGGTAAAAAAACAATAACAATACTGTTAACAATCCAAAAATACCTTTTGCGATAGTTACTTCGAAAAAAGTGTTATGTGGATGAGAAAATTTTGCGACTTCCGGGCTAGCCTTTCCTTCAGCTATATAAGACTCAATCCTGGACTTATAATTTCCTGGACCAATACCAAAAAGCAGGTTGTCTTTAATAACCATCAACCCGGTTCGGTACATTTCTAGACGTACTCCCGTTGATGTGCTTGAACTGGCATCCTTAATATGGTTTTTTGTATTGTAATATGCCTGTAACTCGCTAACAGCATTGTCTACACCCTGTTCTACAATCCCAATATTTTTATAAAAAGCAAATACAATTAGAGCGATTCCTGCCAAAGATAAAAACATCCAGCGAGGCTTACTAAAAAACAACACACAGGCGAAACCTGTAATTATAAAACCAACATAACCACCACGTGAGCCGGAAAGCCCGGCTGCAACCAGTGCAGAAATAACTGACAACAGAATGATAACACTCACTTTCCTGTTAAGCTTATGCCGGTTCATAAGTAATAAATACAGACACCAGAAAGCCGTCAGGACAGCAAAAGGCCCGATAATATTTTTACTATAGACACCTAGCGCTGTTGAATGGCCAGCAATAAACACATCATAAGCAGCCTGTGCAAGCATAAAAAAGCCGCCCAACACAGCTCCATATAAAAGCCACTTGATATTATCCGGATAACGCCTGACAAGAATATAAACCGGAATAATCATTAAAAACCGAAGTTCAGTACCAAGATAGCGTGTCTGAACTGGCCCCCAACCATTTGCAACAGCAGCGACGATATACATCGAAAAATAAGCTGCACATATCCACAGAAATGTTTTTTCTTCTGCAGATAATGGCTCACGCTTCTTCTTTAAATAAAACAAACTCAGAAGTACAAGCAAATTAAAAATATTGGTAATCCAACTCCGCACACTCATGCCTGCAACAGGAAACAGAAAGATCAACAGATATACAAACCTTTCTGTCTTGTCTGGATAGGCGATAAAAGGTCTGTTCACCCAATCTAATACTGCTTTCATCTAAATTCCAGCTACTTAAAATTAATACAATACAAAGCTTCTATTAAAACAGCGTATATATAAATGGTGCAACTGCCGAACCTTGCGTTAACACCAGTAAAACACCAAGCAAAAGCAAAATAATAATAATCGGTGCTAACCAGAATTTTTTACGCACCCGCATAAAACCCCACAAGTCTTTAAGTAAATCCAGCATTAAAACGGTTTCTCCATGTTATTTTCAGTTTCATGTTTATTGTTAATTCTGTAAGTATCTGACTCTTTATCAAGCTTTCGCGAAAGCGGATCTTTGCCCAATAATCGAATCATAAAACCAAAGGGCATAAATATTATATAAAAAACCAGACCTAATATAATGCGGGTGTTTAGCCAGCCCATAAGTGAACCAAACAGCATCCATAGACGATAAAATGGTTTCAGCCCCAATGGATAAATAACAGCAAGTGAAACAGAAACCGCCAACACCCACCAGGGCCATAGCGGAAATGATTTACCTGTTAACCATGGAAGCAACAAGCCAAAAAGCCCTGCAAAAATTCCACCAAAGAGCAAACCAAATTCTCTTAACTCTTTAGCTGATATATTAGTTGTTTTAACTGTCATCTTCGTCCTAGTCTAACTCAAATTCCGTCTGCCAGCTGTCATCTTTTTCCCATTCAGGCTGCTGATGTTTATCCAGAATTACATTTTCCAGCACCAGATAGTCCATTTCAGTACGCATAAAACAACGATAAGCATCTTCAGGGGTGCACACAATAGGCTCACCACGAACATTAAATGAGGTATTTACAAGCACGGCACAGCCCGTTTGTTTTTCAAACTCGCTGATTAAATGATAGAAGCGTGGATTTGTTTGCTTATGTACCGTCTGTATTCTTGCTGAATAATCAACATGGGTAATCGAAGGCAGATCAGAGCGTGCGATATTTAACTTTTCAATACCAAACAGTTTTTGTTGTTCATCTGTCATTTCAAGGCGACGAGATTTAGCAATGGGTGCAACCATCAACATATAAGGGCTGGTTGTGTCATGCTCAAAGTAGTCGGCTACCCGCTCCGCTAAAACCGCCGGAGCAAAGGGTCTGAATGATTCACGGTATTTTATTTTAAGATTCATTACCGACTGCATTTTTTTGCTGCGTGGATCTCCAATAATCGAACGCCCACCCAGAGAACGCGGACCAAATTCCATTCGCCCCTGAAACCAGCCAACAACATTCTCAGATGCAAGAATCTTTGCCAGTTTTGGCATTAACTTACTATCATCAAAAGTTTCATATTTTGCATTAACTGAATCAAGATAAGTTTCAATTTCGCCTGCAGACGCTTTTGGCCCAAGATAACTACCCTGCATATCATCATCTGGATTAACAGTTCTTGGTTTATTAAAGTGCTCGTACCATGCAACAAGTGCTGCCCCAAGTGCGCCGCCAGCATCACCCGCTGCGGGCTGAATCCATATATTTTTAAACGGGCCTTCCCTTAACAAGCGACCATTGGCAACACAATTTAGTGCAACACCCCCTGCCAGACATAAACTATCATTGCCCTGCTCTTTATGTACCGTTCTTGCAAGACGTAAAACAACTTCTTCGGTCACTGCCTGTATTGAACGCGCCAAATCCATTTCTTTCTGACCAATTTCTGTTTCAGCTTTTCGTGCCGGCCCACCAAATAATTTTGCGAACTTGTTATTTGTCATGGTCAGACCGGTTGCATAGTTAAAATACGACATATCCAGCCTGAAAGTACCGTCTTCTTTCAAGTCCAGTAAATTATCCAGAATTAAATCGACATATTTGGGTTCACCATAGGGAGCCAATCCCATCAGCTTATATTCACCAGAATTAACCTTAAAGCCTGTATAATAGGTAAAGGCTGAGTACAGTAAGCCCAATGAATGTGGGAAATCAATTTCCCATAACAAATCAAGCTTGTTTCCATCGCCCTGCCAACAGGTTGTTGTTGCCCACTCACCCACACCATCCAGGCAAAGCACACTGGCCTTTTCATAGGGAGCTGGGTAAAAAGCAGAAGCCGCATGAGACTGATGATGCCCGGCAAATAATAAAGTGGGTAACTCGTTTTCCTTACAGTTAGCAATTTTTCTGAATTCTTTTTTTAATGTAGACTTTAAAAACAATTTTTCCTTAAGCCAGACCGGCATTGCTGCCAGAAAAGAACGAAACCCCTTTGGGGCATAGGCAAGGTAGGTTTCCAGTAAACGTTCAAACTTGACTAACGGTTTATCGTAAAAAACAATTGATTCAATATCGGTCAGTTTAATATTTGCTTCTGATAAACAATATTTTATTCCTTGTTCAGGGAAACCCGCATCATGTTTTTTACGAGTAAAGCGTTCTTCCTGAACCGCGGCAATAATTTTTCCGTCTTCTATCAGTGCTACCGCACTATCATGGTAAAAGGCGGATATTCCTAGTATATACATTGAGTCACTTTATTTTTTTAATACAAATATCTTAACTAAAACACTTTAAACGTGTAGCTATTATTACTAATTACCGGGCACCACGACTAAAAAGCACAACCTCTACAGTTTGCAGTAAAATTAAAAAATCCAGAAACAGGCTGTGATTTTTTACGTAATATAAATCATATTGTAGCTTTTCCAGCGAGTCTCTTTCTGAAGAACCATACGGATAAGACAACTGAGCCCAGCCGGTAATACCCGGTTTTATGCGATGCCGCTCACTGAAGTAAGGTATTTTATCACTTAATTCACCAACAAACTCGGGGCGCTCAGGTCGCGGGCCGACAAAACTCATGTCCCCTTTAAAGACATTAAATATTTGTGGCAGCTCATCTATACGAACCTTACGTATAAAGCTGCCTACTTTTGTAATTCTGCTGTCATTTTTTACTGCCCACTGAGCTTTACCATCTTTTTCAGCATCGGTACGCATGCTACGAAACTTTAAGACCTGAAATGGCTTACCATCCTCACCAACTCTGACCTGGCGGTATAAGATTGGCTGACCAAAACCACTTTCAAGTATAATAAAACCCGCCGTTATCGCCATTATTGGCCACGTCACTAACAGGAATAATCCACTGATTGTTACATCAAAGAAGCGTTTAATATTCTGCCGGGCTATCCCCTGCTGAAAACCATCTGAGTACAGCAAGTAACTGGGGTGTAAATGATCCAGTTTAATCTTACTGGTTTCTCGTTCAAAAAACTGTAAGACATCCACGATATCAACACCACTCATTTTGCAGTCTAGCAATTCGGTCATCGGTAAAGTCTTACGCCGATCATTAATCGCTATTACAATCTCATCAATATCCTGATTGGCACACAGATCGAGTAATGAGGTATTAATATGTATAACCTTTTCTGAGTCGACCACATTTTTTTCGCCACGCACATGAATAAAACCAACAATGGTAAAACCCACCTGATCACTTTTACGCCTTAATTCTGTTATAGATGCCGCACGTTCACCAGCCCCCAAAACCAGGATTCGTTTTTTAAATATTGAAGAACCACTGAAATAAATAATATTACGAATAAGAGCAATGCCAATAAACGAAATTAACTCTGCTACAAGCAAGACACCCCGACCAACGAATAATGAAGGAAATATATAAAAAATAAGTGACAGCGCAACGGTTCCCAGAAAAAGAGCAGCCGATAAACGTAATAAAAAGCCTAAAATACCTTCACGCAGGCGAGCCTGATACAAACCAATTGATATCATCGATAAAGACATGACTAGCGCATAAAGTAATGCACTTATAAGTGTTGAACTGAAATACTCAAAAAACTGATAGTGCTCGTGATGATAGAAGGTAAAGATTATGTTTGCAGATGCCGATATCGACAAACACATTATGATAAATTCGCCAATCCCTAACAGAATAAAAGGTATCCGCACATAATGCTTAAATATCCGAATTGAATCCATGCCTGCCCCTGGTCGTGACCCTTAATTGCTCGTGTAACACCTGAGTTAACCCCTGTGTTAACCCCCGTGTTATTCGCTAATATCTTGATTTATCTATGTTAGAATTCGCACAGTATATACAATATAGCCAACACAATATTTTATATTGTGTAATATTTTATAAAATTTCAGTGAATTTTAGTTTATGATTATAACACTACTACAGTATACGTGATTTTGCTTAATAATATCAATACCTTAGAAACCCTGTTCAAATAACCTTAACTGGCTGAGGAGTCATACGTGCACACAATTGAAAATACAAAAATTGCCATTATCGGGCTTGGCTATGTTGGCCTTCCACTTGCGGCAGAATTTGGTAAAAATATCGAAACCATCGGCTTCGATGTAAATGAGCCACGTATACAGGAATTACGTTCTGGTAAAGATTCTACACTGGAAACCAGTGATGAAGAACTCGCCGCTGCTGTAAAACTGAAATATACAACTAAAATCAATGATCTTAAAGATTATAATGTCTACATCATCACTGTTCCTACTCCAATCGACGACTATAAGCTTCCAGATTTATCACCACTAATCAGTGCGTCCGGCATGGTGGGTAAAGTTCTGTCCAAAGGTGATGTTGTTATTTACGAATCAACTGTCTACCCCGGTGCAACAGAAGATGATTGCATCCCGGTAATAGAAAAAGAATCCGGCCTTACTTTCAATAAAGACTTTTATGCCGGTTACAGTCCTGAGCGTATCAACCCAGGTGACAAAGAACACCGGGTTACAAATATTTTAAAAGTAACATCCGGCTCAACACCAGAAATTGCGGATTATGTTGATGCCTTATACAACACCATCATCACTGCAGGCACCCACAAAGCATCCAGCATAAAAGTTGCTGAAGCATCCAAGGTTATCGAAAATACCCAGCGTGACCTGAATATTGCACTTATTAATGAACTCGCTATTATCTTTAATCGTATGAATATCGACACACTCGATGTTTTAGAAGCCGCCGGAACCAAGTGGAACTTCCTTAACTTCCGCCCCGGCCTGGTAGGAGGCCATTGTATCGGCGTTGACCCTTACTATTTAACTCATAAAGCACAATCCGTTGGCTATTACCCCGAAGTTATCCTTGCTGGCCGACGTATTAACGATGGCATGGGTTCGTATATAACCGAACAGGTTATAAAAATGATGACTCAAAAACGAATTCATGTTGTCGATGCCAATATTCTAGTACTGGGTCTGGCATTTAAAGAAAATTGTCCTGATTTAAGAAACACACGTGTTGTTGATATTGTTGATGAATTTAAGTCCTACCACGCTAATGTCGATGTTTATGACCCCTGGGTTCATTCTGAAGCCTCTGAAGAAGAATACGGTATTTCACTTGTACCTGAACTCAAAAAGAACAAGTACGATGCAATTATTCTGGCCGTTGCACACAAGGAATTTATCGAGCTGGGTGAAAAATTACGAGATTATGGCAAACAAAGCCATATCTTGTTTGATGTAAAAAACGTACTACCAGCTGAAGCCTACGATGCTCGTTTGTAATTTTTTTAAATATATAATCTTTGTAACTATAGTAGTTTATACACGCAGGAATCTTTATGAGTAGTAAAAAAGTAAGAGAAATATTAGCGCAACATGGCCGTCTGGCGACCGACATCAACAGCATCAGTGATGATGGTGACTTATACAACGCAGGTTTAACATCCCTCGCAACAGTCGGATTGATGTTGGCTCTTGAAGAAGAATTTGACATTGAGTTCCCTGATTCAATGCTTAGCAGGAAAACCTTCAGCAGTATAGAAGCCATCTCCGATGCTATCGAAGAATTACAGGAATAGCTCTTTAACTATTATTTTAAAGTAAGGAATGTGCAAGATGTCAGTTTCCAGCTTACAGGCAACAGAAGAATATAAAATATTAATAAACAAAATTCGCAAATGTGGACGCGATATAATCGCAAAACATGCCGATGATGTTGATAGTAAAGCAAGGTTCCCGACAGAATCAATTAATGCCTTAAAGGAACTCAAGCTACTCAGTGCCTATGTGCCCAAAAGCCTTGGTGGCATGGGTTTAAACATTGTTGAAATAGCTGAAATTTGCGAAATTCTTGGTCACTATTGCGGTTCGACCGCAATGATTTATTCAATGCATATGATACAGGTTGCATGTGTTACCCATCATGCAAGTGAATCAGACTATTTTAAAAATTACCTTAAAAAACTGGTTGCAGAACAACGCCTGATGGCCTCCGCCACAACTGAAATCGGCGTCGGTGGTGATTTGCGTTCCAGCATTTGTGCTGTCGAAACAAAGGGCGATACCTTTAGCTTAACAAAAAAAGCACCTGTTATATCTTATGGCATTGATGCCGATGACCTGATGATTACCGCACGACGAAATAATGATGCAGCAAAAAGTGATCAGGTACATGTACTACTGCACAAAGACCAGTATCAGCTGGAACAAATCTCTGGCTGGGATACCCTTGGATTCCGTGGTACCTGTAGTTCAGGTTTTATCGTAACCGCCTCCGGCAGTACCGATCAGATACTGCCGGTTCCTTTCGCCGATATTCTCAGCCAGACCATGCATCCGTTTGCGCACACAACATGGGCTTCTTTATGGAGTGGCATTGCCTCAGATGCTGTTAATATTGCCCGAGCTGCTGTTAAAAAAGCTGCCCTGCAAAATATTGAAATGCCTCCAATATCAGCCATCCGCCTGGGTGAAGTGGACAGTGTATTACAAACCATGCGCAATAATATTAAAGTTGCAACACAGGAATACCTGCAACTGCTAAAAAATAATGACAGTAATGCGTTTACTAATTTTGGTTTCGGTATCCGGATTAACAATATAAAAATTGCCAGCTCGGAACTTATCGTCGATATCGTTGGTAAAGCCATGTTAATTGCCGGTATTTCAAGTTACCGCAACGATTCGCCAACCAGCTTAGGTCGCCATATCCGAGACGCATACGGTACTGCACTCATGGTTAACAATGACCGCATCATGTTACACAACTCCACCTTGCTATTAATGCATAAAGAGGAAAGTTAATATGTGTTTATCACACGAAGTGCTTGATGATGCATATAAGAAATACCAGGTCGAGCTGGTCGAAGCTGGCCTTTTATTACCGTCGGGTGTTCAGGGGGTTTACGGACTCAGCGGTCGATTCGAAGCTATCATCGAAGCTTTTGAAAACTACGTAACCCTTGCCGGCCAGGATCTTAAGCCGGATGTTGTACGCTTTCCGCCTGTTATCAATCGCAATACTTACCTTGCAACGGATCATATCGAAACATTTCCGGACTTGATGGGCTCAGTCCACAGCTTTCACGGTAATGAAAAAGATCATATCCGCATGGTGCTAAAAAAACAGGACAAGCAGGACTGGACAGAAGAACTTGAAGCCACTGAAATGATGATGGTACCGGCTGCCTGTTACCCGCTTTACCCGACCGCAGCCAATACTGTATTACCGGAAGACGGTCGACTGGTCGACCTTCGTGCCTTTGTATTCCGACATGAACCTTCACCCGACCCGGCGCGAATGCAAATTTTTAGACAACGTGAATACGTAAAACTTGGCACGCCCGAACAGGCTTTAAACCACCGAAACGACTGGCTTAAAAAAGCCGAAGAAATGCTACTGTCAGTGGGTCTTGCCGTTGAACCGGTTGTTGCTAACGACCCTTTCTTTGGTCGTGGTGGTCGTGTAATGGCGGCAACCCAAAAAGAACAGGAATTAAAATACGAAATCGTATGCCCGGTTGCATCAAAAGAAAAACTAACTGCCATTACATCAAGTAATTACCATCTCGATCACTTTGGCAGCGAGTTTAATATTAAAACTTCAGACGGAAAAAATGCACATACCGCCTGTGTTGGTTTTGGCCTGGAAAGAATCGCCCTTGCCTTGTTTAAACGGCATGGCTTTGACCCTGACAAATGGCCTTTGGAAGTAAAACAAATCCTGGACATATGATGCAGCAAATCTTAAGTCTCGATCCAGATAACTATTCACGGCACCAGATACATTCGCAGGAACGTGACTGGGCAGAAACCAACTGCTATGTCGATATCTGGATAGAATTACTGCACTCACTCGGGTATGAACCAATAGCCGCCATGCCCTATACACTGGCGATAGATTTTGAAGGTGACCAGTGGACATTCTTTAAATTTCCACTTGCCGATCTCGATACACTTTACGGCATCGATGTTCAGGAACTTGCAATCTGGCAACCCCTTACTCAACATATTGAACAACAGGTTAGCCTCGGTCGCCCGGTACTGGTAGAACTCGATTCCTTTTTTTTACCCGATACGGCAGGCACTGCCTATAAAATGGCGCATGTAAAATCGACTGTTGCTATTAATGAAATTGATATTAAAGCACAGCACCTCGGTTATTTTCATGGCCAGGGTTACTACCATTTAAGCGGTGATGATTTTATCGATGTATTCCGCTTACGCGGTAAACCCGATCCGGCCGTTTTATCCCCTTATGTTGAAATTGCAAAACAACGCAACACCAGAAAATTATCAGCGAATGAAACAGTTAAAGCATCCATAGCCATTTTAAGAAAACAACTCTCGTTGCTACCAGATAAAAATCCATTTGATGCCTTTAAGATTAGATTTGAACAGGATTTAAAGTGGTTAACACAACAGGATCTCGATGCATTCCATCAGTATTCGTTTGCCACTCTTCGCCAGTTTGGTGCCTGCTACGAACTTGCTGCCACTTATTTAAACTGGCTGACTGAAAACGGTGAAGAACAACTGGTAAGTATTGCGCAACAAATTAAATCCATTTCAGAAACTGCCAAGGTATACCAGTTCCAGCTTGCTCGCATGATAAGTCGTGGCAAAGAACTGGATTTAAACCCCATAGATCAAATAGCCGAAACATGGTCAGTTTGTATGCAACAACTTAAAGAAAAATACTTAAACACTTAAAAACTATAGAATAAAGCACCTTTATGGTATAGCTTTAACTTATCGCAGTTACTCATAACTTGATGTAGTTAAAAGATGGCAAGAAACAATAATAACGGGTTAATTAACAACTGGTTTTTTTGTGAAACCGAAGCGGGTCAATATTCTGCTCCCGCCGAACTCAATGAATCCTGTTTATGGAACACAGCGTGTGTGCCGGGAACCGTTGCCCAAAGTATGCAAAATGAAAAACTTTGGGATAACAGCACAAGCGTTGATTTTGACAACAAAGACTGGTGGTATAAAACCGAATTTACCTTTAATCCCGAAACCGACACTAGCAGGCTTAACTTTACAGGTCTGGCAACGCTCTGCGAAGTATGGCTTAACAATAAGCATATTCTTTCAACTGATAATATGTTTATAAATTACCAGCTTGATGTTGCAGATATACTGCAGGAAAACAATCAGCTCTGTTTACATTTCAGGTCGCTTAACCTCGAATTATCACAACGCCGCCCACGTCCACGCTGGAAAACAAAGCTGGTCGAACAACAACAATTACGCTGGATACGAACAACCTTACTCGGTCGCATACCCGGCTGGACACCCCCCATTGCATGCGTTGGCCCCTGGCAACCTGTTTTTATTGAGCAAAAAAATACGCCAGTTAATATAAACCTGATAACAGACCAACAGGGCTCTGTCGGAAAAATAAATTTTAATTGTGAGTACTACTGCGATACAAACAAAATTGAAGCTAGCCTGTTGCTAAAATACGGCACAGAAGAACACCTGTCTGATTTAACTGTTACCCAAAAAGATTCCACCTTTAAATTAAATGGCGAGTTGCAAATTGAAAAGATCAAATCCTGGTGGCCTCATACACATGGAACACCGACATTATATTCAGCAACATTAATAATTACTGCAAACGGACAAGAAACCAGGCATAAACTCAATGATGTT
>JALTLP010000389.1 GCA_027001895.1 Chromatiales bacterium
GATAGACTCGCTGCCAAGCATTAAATAGTTATCAAATTGTTGGTAAAGAAACAGAACGGCAACGGTGCCAATAATTAAAAACTTTACAAGTGCTTTTATTAATTCAACCAGACCTTTAATCGCAAATACACGCCCTAAACCTTTAACCGGATCAAGCTTATCCCATTTTAATGTCAGTGCCTGCGCACTAAAGTTAAAACCACCCAGCATTAACGGGCCGACAAAGGCAGCGATTAGCATAACAATAAAAAATGGCGCCATACTTGCTACAGCATGTAACAGGGAATCTTCCAGCAACAAATACATACTGGATACATCAAATATTTTTTCACGCGATACACTTAAATTCCAGACAGTCAGTTCCTTAATACCACGCACCACCCCCGGGCCAAGCAATGCCATCGCCCCGGCAGATACCATCATCATGATCATGCTGTTTAATTCACGCGAGGTCGGTATCTGCCCTTTTTCACGCGCCTGTTGCTTGCGTCGGGGGGTCGCGTCTTCTGTGCGTTCTTGTCCGGTATCTTCGGCCATTGTTCAGTTCTTTAATGAAAGCCTCTAATCGTTTGATAAACATCAAGAAACAAAGTATTCGATTGTGGTGCAATGTTGCTAATCGTTAATAAAACAAGAGAAAAACCCAGTATCATTGTTACCGGAAAACCAATTGCGAAGATATTAAGTTGTGGAGCAGCACGTGTCATAATACCGAATGACAGGTTTACCACCAGCAACGATGCAATCGCAGGAATAGCAATACCAATTGCACCTGAAAAAACATAGCTACCCCAGCTTACAATTTGCCAGAGACTGGACGTAGACAGGCCAGTAACTGCAATAGGGAGTGTCTGAAAACCATCAAGCACAATCTGTATTAATACAAGATGACCATTTAGGCTTAAGTACACCAGCATAACCATGATCACGTAAAACTGACTCAGCACCGGTGCCTGCTGACCGTTTTGTGGATCAACCATTAAAGAAAAACCCAAGCCCATTTGCATTGCAATAATCTGCCCGGCCATAATAATGGCACTGAAAACCAGTTGTGTTGTAAAACCAATGGCAATTCCAATTAGTATCTGGTTTGCTGTCACATAAAGTCCCTGCAAACTAAACACTTCGACCTGTGGCATTGCCGGTAATAAGGGAACTATCATCGCTGTAATTGCCAGGCTCACCATCAGTTTGGCACGAGCCGGTACTGTTTTTGCGCCAAAGATTGGCGCACTCATAACAACAGCACTCACCCGAAACAATGGCCACAGAAAGGAACCAACCAGTGCCGTTAACTCTGTTCCTGTTATAAGCATCAGTTCACCGAATCAGATATGGAATATCCTGGATAAGTTTTACCGTGTACTCCATTAAAATACGTAACATCCAGGGGCCGGCAATCATCAGCGTTGCCAGCGTTACAATTAATTTGGGAATAAAGCTGAGTGTCATTTCATTTATTTGTGTCGCAGCCTGAAACATACTTACCAGCAAACCCACAACCAGTGCCGGCACTAAAATAACAACAACCAGCAGCAAAACGATTTCCAGGGTGTGTTGAAAAATGGTGAGTATACTTTCCGGGGTCATAATATTTCCTAAATATAAAAACTTGAGGCCAGTGTTCCCATAATCAGATTCCAGCCATCAACCAGTACAAACAACATTATCTTAAATGGCAGTGAGACAATCATCGGTGACAACATCACCATACCCATAGACATCAAAACACTGGCAACCACAAGATCGATAATTAAAAAAGGGATAAAGAGCAGAAAACCAATCTGAAACGCTGTTTTGAGTTCACTGGTAACAAATGCCGGAACAAGAACGGTAAAGGGAATATCGGCTTTGGACTTGTAATCGTTATCACCGGATATTTTCATAAACATACTGATATCCGCTTCCCTTGTCTGACCCAGCATAAATTCACGCAATGGTTTACTGCCCTTTTCTGCTGCAGTCTGCAAACTAATACTGTCTTTTAAATAAGGTTGCAGGGCATTGGAATTAATCTGGTTAAATACCGGAGCCATAACAAAAAAAGTTAAAAATAATGCCAGGCCAATCAATGTTTGCGAGGACGGTGCCTGCATTAAACCCAGTGCCTGGCGTAGTATGGAAAGAACGATAATGATGCGGGTAAAGGATGTCATCATCATTAATGCGGCCGGTAACATGGTCAGCACGGTCATCAGTGCCAGAGTCTGAATACTTACAGAATAAACCTGGTCACCATTGGCCTGCGACTTAACAGTAAAAGCTTCAAGCCCTTCTGCTGCAAAACCGGATATTGGCAGCAATAATAACAAGCCGATAAATACTGTACGATACGACATTATTTTTTCTCCGTATCGTTATTTTTTGTAAAGCCGTTAATAGCTGACTGTAGTTTTTCCTGAAATCCACTTAATGAGGGTGAGCCGGCCGGTGATATCGGTTCTTTTAGCGTGGATAATAACTGTATATTAGACTGAGTTACGCCAACCAGTAACTGCTCATTCATTACCTGTAAGACTATAACCTTCTCACGCTGGCCGACACTTATACCCGCAACAATTTTAAGACTGGCTGAATGCCCCGGATGCATGGTTCCCATTCTTTTAATTAACCAGGCAATACCAAAAATAAAAGCGATAATAAAAAAAAGGCCTAGCAACATCTGTATATAGTTAGATGCGCCTACCTGGGTATGCTCCCCTAAACTATCCTGCCTGTTTTTATCGTTAACCTGAGGCTGAAGGGCAGAGGTTTTAGCCGGTATTTCTTTAGCGGCCTGTTTTACAGTGTCTTGCCCATTAGCTGCAAATGAAAGGTTAAAAAAAAAGTACAGGCAGACAAACAAAACTGTTTTTTTTATAGTGGTTCCTGAAAAGTTCATCACGTTTTAGTTTCCATTAACGCAGTTTTTTAACACGTTCGGCCGGACTGACAACATCGGTCAGGCGAATACCAAACTTTTCATTAACAACAACCACTTCACCATGTGCAATCAGTGTTCCGTTCACCAGAACATCGAGTGGCTCACCGGCCATCCGGTCAAGTTCAATAACCGAGCCCTGATTAAGTTGCAAAAGGTTACGGATATTGACACTGGTTCTACCGATTTCCATCGATAACTTAACCGGTATATCCAGGATGACATCCATATTAATATCTTCGTCTGAACGGGATGAATTGTCTTCAAGGTTATCAAAACCTGCCGCTTCTACTTCTGTAGAGGCAGATGAATCATCTGTATTACTGTCACCTGCTTCTTCGAGAGCTTCTGCCCATTCATCCATTACGTCTGATTCATCTGAATCACTCATTACTCTCTCCTTCTAACAATAAAGTTTTATCTTGTGGTATAAAGCCCTTATCTACCGGGGTTTTTATCTTTACGGCCATCATGCCTTCAGACATACCATAACCGCACCTGAACAGGGGAATATCTTCACTCAGTAGTGTCACTTCATCCGGTAAATCAATCGGGATAATGTCACCCTCTTTAAAATTTAAAACATCCCGCAGGGTTAAATCCACTTCGGTGAGGGTTGAAACTAAAGGTATTTCTGCAAGCTTTATTTCTTCCAGTAAAGATTGTGTCCAACGATCATCTTTTTCAGATACGTCACTTTGCAGGCCCGCATCAAGCAGTTCACGAATGGGTTCAAGCATGGAGTAAGGCAAGGTCACCTGAAAATCTCCACCACCGCCATCAAGCTCAACATGAAAAGTACTCAAAACAACCACTTCGTTGGGGCTGACGATATTGGCGAACTGCGGATTGACTTCTCGACTAACAAATTCAAAGTTAACCGGTAACACTGGCTTCCATGCTTCCTGTAAATCTTTAAATGCAAGTTCAAGCACCATGCTGATAACACGCTGTTCAGTAGGTGTAAATTCGCGGCCTTCAATCTTGGCATGGCGACCGATGCCGCCAAAGAAATTATCCACCAGAATAAAAACCAGCTTGGGGTCAAGCACACATAAGGCTGGTCCACGCAGCGGGTGAATTTTTACTATATTTAAACTGGTAGGCACAAACATGCTGTGGATATACTCCGAGAATTTCAGCATTTGTACACCGCTTACCGAAATTTCAGCAGAACGCCTTAGCAGGTTAAATACACTGATACGAAACTGTCTTGCAAAGCGTTCATTGATCATTTCCAGAGTAGGCATTCGCCCACGAACAATGCGATCCTGAGATGCAAAGTCAAACTGTCTTGCAACACCATCGTTTAGATTTTCATCTTCTGTTTCAACATCACCGCTATCAACACCATGTAACAGCGCGTCGATTTCATCTTGTGATAACAGTTCATTAACAGACATCAACGTGCTCCTACTGCATCACAAAACTGGTAAAATAAACCGCTTCTATGTATTTTCCACCCGGGATTTCTTCAGCAGGTGCATGTTCAGAAGACTCTTCATCGTGATTTGTTGCAGGGGTATTTTTTACTTCAGCATCAATTGTTCTGTTAATGGCATCCAGCAACTGCTTTTGCAGCTTTTGTTTGCCTGCATAAGTATTCACTTCTTCAAACTTCTGGCTGCTGAGAATGGTAATAATATTATTTCTGATAACCGGGGAGTGTTCCTGAACCAGGTCAATGGCATGCTGGTTATGCGCCATCACATTAAGATCGATCTGCATATAACGCGCTTTACGAGTGTCCTCAAAATTAATAATAAACGTTGGTCTCAGCGCAGAATAAATGGCATGAGCAGGAGCCGCATGTGATTCGCCGCCAGTTTCATGTTCTTTGCCTTTATCTTCTTTACTGTCGCCATCTGACAATAAAAACATCGCAGCGACCCCTCCGCCCACGGCAAGTATCACCACAATTAAAATAATAATCAGCAAGTTGGTTTTGCTTTTACCGGCTTCTACGTCGAGGTCCAGATCTTCTTCTTTTTTCGCCATGACTTTTCCTTATGGGATGTCTTTTTTATCAGCAAACTATTTATATAGTATTAGCGAGAATTAAATTGCAAAACACATGCCATGAAAATAATAATTTATTTTCTTTTTAAAACAGTCACATAGAAATGTACTGGTCGGTTACGTCAATCCATTGACGCATTGATATAAAAGGCTTGCCGAGTTACTGACTCGATGCAGACAGAAAGGAATTTAGAAGGGTTAATTTAAGAATCAAGCTGAATAAAATGCTTACGATAGTAAATAAGTTCGTTAATAGAATCTTTAACGTCGTCCATTGCAAGATGAGATGATTGTTTGGTTAAGCCCGCGGATATAGAGGGTTTCCAACGCTTAACCAGTTCCTTAATACTGCTAACATCCAGATTACGGTAATGAAAAAAACTTTCAAGTTCGGGCATGCAACGGGCTAAAAAGCGGCGATCCTGACAAATACTGTTACCACACATGGGTGAAGCCTTGGCGGGCACGTATTGACGCAAAAACTCAATGGTTTCTTTTTCAGCTTTTGCCTCGTTATAGTCGCTGTTTTTTACCCTTTCGGTTAAACCGGACTGGCCATGTTGTTTAGTGTTCCACTCATCCATACCGGCCATTACCGAATCTGGCTGATGTATTGCAATCATTGGCCCTTCGGCAAGTATGTTTAATTCCGCGTCGGTCACTATCGTGGCAATTTCTATAATCAGATCATTTTGGGTATCCAGCCCGGTCATTTCCAGGTCGATCCAGATTAAATTATTTGCATTTTGTCCCATGGTTATTCCTTATATAATAGCTATCATTGAACTAAGTCGATATAATTAGTCTAAATTTCCAGATAGATTCTAGCAGTATTTACACCATTAATTCCGAATAATTATATTTTTACAGACAACGAGCAACTATGACCGCCCTTGATATTCAATACAGCTTTATTTTTTTACTGATCGCCTCCTATGTTTTGCAAGTCTGGCTTGCACGCCGCCAGGTCGGGCATATACTTCGCCATCGTGCAGAAGTGCCGCAAGCTTTTGCAGATAAAATCTCACTAGAAGCGCATCAAAAAGCCGCCGACTACACCATCGAACGAAATAAATTTGGTTTAATCGAGTTAAGTTTTAGCACTCTCCTGCTGGCAATCTGGACCATTGGCGGTGGACTGCAATACCTTGATGACTTTGTCCGAACTTTTAACCTAAGCCCGGTAATAACCGGCATTGCTGTTATTCTTGGGCTGGGTATTATCTCTGGAATTCTTGACATCCCGTTTAACCTCTACAAAACTTTTGTTATTGAAGAAAAGTTCGGCTTTAACCGACTTACAGTTAAAATATTTTTTACCGATATGCTAAAACAAACCCTGGTTATGCTGATAATCGGAGTGCCATTTCTTTACCTGGTGTTGTGGCTAATGGACGATGCCAGCCCGTACTGGTGGCTCTATGTCTGGGGTAGCTGGTTTGGTTTTAGTATGTTAATGATGTGGCTTTACCCTGCCGTGATTGCACCCATTTTTAACAAGTTCACTCCTTTGGATGAACCAGACCTTAAAAATAAAATCAGCCAGTTACTTGAGCGCTGTGGTTTTACCAGTAAGGGCGTCTTTATCATGGACGGTTCCAAACGTTCCAGTCATGGTAACGCCTACTTTACTGGCTTTGGCAGTAACAAGCGTATTGTGTTTTTCGACACACTGCTTGAATCCCTGCAACACGATGAAATCGAAGCTGTTCTTGCACATGAGCTTGGCCACTTCAAGCGAAACCATATTAAAAAACGCATTGCCACCATGGCTTTAATGAGCCTGGCTGGCCTGGCACTGCTTGCCTGGCTGATTGATCAATCTTTTATTTACGAAGGTCTGGGCGTTAGCCAGCCTTCTTTCTACATGGCTTTAATCCTGTTTATGCTGGTTACCCCGGTTATCAGTATTTTCCTTAATCCACTGTTTTCATTAATGAGTCGCAAACACGAATTTGAAGCCGATGACTTTGCTGCAAAAAACAGTAATGCTGGCAAGTTAATTACGGCACTGGTGAAACTGTATGAAGAAAATTCTAATACCCTGACGCCCGATCCACTGTACTCTGCATTTTATGATTCACACCCACCCGCTCCGGTGCGTATTGCCCACCTCGCTAAGGCAACAACGGGTTAACAACAAGTGGCTAAATTACTTCTTTCTGTTGCCATTATTTTAAGCTATACAATAGCCAGCTCTTTGGTAATGGCTGCCGATATAGAACGTGGCAAAGATCTGCATGACAGTAATTGCCTGACCTGCCATGCATCAATGTATGGTGACAAGGGCAACGATATATACACAAGACCAAACCGAAAAATTGAAACATTAACAGGCCTGGAAATGCAGCTTAAACGCTGCAAGAACAGCCTCGGCACGCCCTGGCCCGAAGACCAGATAAAAGACGTACAACTTTACCTGAATAAAAACTTTTACCACTTCGAAGAATAAACCATGCCTGATCTGTTAAGCCTGCGCTGCCAGCATTACGACCACAAAGCCCCGCAACTAACCGACAGTGAAATTAACAAACTACTCAAAGCAATACCCGGCTGGCAATTAGCCACGGATAAACCGCTAATTTACAGGCAATTCAGTTTTAAGAATTACTATGAAACCATCGCCTTTATCAATGCTGTTGCCTGGATTGTGCATTATCAGGATCACCACCCGGTTATACGCATTGAATATAATCGCTGTAATATAGAATTTACCACCCATTCCATAAACAACCTGTCGCTAAATGATTTTATCTGTGCCGCACAAATAAACAGTATTAATCACTGACAATATGCAGCAAAAAAACCAACAAACGGCCATTGTCATTGCAAGCTATGGTAACCAGTGCAAGATAGAAACAACCGATAACGAAATATTGACTGCAAAGTCATTAAAAACGGCCGGCAAACCCTTATGTGGCGACCATGTTCTGTATAAGACTGAAGCTAACAATGAAACCGTTATAACCGATATTCTTCCACGAAATAATACTCTGTCACGGCTTAACAATCTTAATCCAAAACCAAAACAGATAGCGGCCAATATCGACCAGATGATTATCGTTATCAGTGTTGATCATGATATTAAATTTGGTCTGATAGACCGATACCTGGTTGCTGCCATGTTTTCCGGGTTTAAGCCCATCATTGTTTTAAACAAGATTGATAAAATAAACAACGAAGAACTTGATGCCATAAAACAGTCGATGAAAATGTACAGTGATATTGATATACCCATGTATTTTATCAGCGCAAAAATGCAAAGCGGCATCGACACGCTGCTTTCGGTTGCTGCCAATAAAACCAATATTGTTGTTGGTCAGTCAGGCGTTGGCAAGTCATCCATTGTAAACGCAATATTACCGGAGATGCCTGCCTTAACAAAAGAAATATCAGACAGCACTAGTAAGGGTAAACACACCACCACCACCGCTTTTCTTTATCATATACCAGACAATGGACAGCTTATTGACTCACCCGGTATTCGTGAATTTGGTTTATGGAATATCAACAAAAAAGAACTTGCCCAGGGCTTTAAAGAAATTCAAAAGTTTTCTGAGCAATGTAAATTTAGAGATTGTTTACATATCAATGAGCCCGGATGTGCTATTACTAAGGCCGTTAAAGCGCAACAAATAAACCCGCAACGTTATAATAGTTACCTGTCTATTCTTGAAACGCTGGAATAAACACCTTTAAAAAATATAAAACAAGATTGCCGCGCTTACTTCGTGCGCTCGCAATGACCTTCTTTGTCGTTGCGAGGAGTGAAACGACGAAGCAATCTGTTTTTATTTACAGCAAGATTGCCGCGCTTACTTCGTGCGCTCGCAATGACCTTCTTTGTCGTTGCGAGGAGTGAAACGACGAAGCAATCTGTTTTTTATTTACAGCAAGATTGACACGCTCACTGCATGAGC
>JALTLP010000390.1 GCA_027001895.1 Chromatiales bacterium
AAAAGCAAACCAGAGAATAGCCGGGGTAATTAAGTACACTAATAAACCAAGATATATGCCTATTGTTGAAAAAGAAAATTGCGCATCCGAGGTGCGATTCATTAAGTTAAATAAATAATTGTTCCAACAGTTATTATAATTCCATAGCAAGTTCAGAATAATAAAAGGCAATGCCCCCAGAAAAATTAGCAGCACACCTGTATACGGCTTAAAACCCCGTTCAGCACGCACAAATATGGCTATATAAAAAAAGTAAGCCAGCCCGAGTAGTCCCGCAAAAAACTTGGAATAAAAAGCCAATCCTAAAAACAGACCAGTTAAAAAATACTGCTTAAGATTATCGGCCTGTTGAGCCTTATAAAAAAAGATAGCCGATATAAAAGACCAAAGTATAAGTGGCGTGTCGGTCGTTATTAAAACCGATAATAAATTAATCGGTGCAAACAGGAATATAATCGCTGTCAGCGCCGCCTTGTTTTCATCAAACTGTTTTAACAAGTGATAAATGGCATAACCCATAAAGATAAACATCAGTATTCCGGGTAGCCTTAGCCAGACAACGGCATCACCAAAAAACAATGATAACCCCAGAAACCAGCCCACCATTGCCGGATGATCATAGTAACCATAATCCGGGTTTTTACCCCAGGTAACAAAATAGGCTTCATCCCCGGTTAAAGGCAGCCAGTAGGCTACCGCCAGTCGAATCAGCAAACTCGCCACCACTGCAAAATTAAGCCACTGTAATGCGCTGAAGTTGTTTAGTTTATTATCATTAAAAATCATGGGCGAATACTACCATGCCATCCTGTTACATGCAGCTTTGCGCTTTATATTCAGGCTATTAGCAATAGTGCAAGCAGGCTGAGTCGGGTATACTTAGCAGCATTTCACAAACCAAATTTAAAGCAGTTATTTTGTATGGAAAAAACCTATAACCCTCACGCAATCGAACAACGCTGGTATGAAATCTGGGAAAATGAGCAACATTTTTCCCCACTAGACCCGGCAAAATCTGATGCCACGCCCTACAGCATTATGATTCCACCGCCAAATGTTACCGGCAGCTTGCATATGGGGCACGGTTTTAACAATACGGTTATGGACACACTGGTGCGTTACCACCGCATGAAAGGCCATAATACCTTGTGGCAAGTCGGTACCGACCACGCCGGTATTGCGACACAAATGGTGGTTGAACGCCAGCTTAAAGCAGAAGATAAAACCCGCCATGATCTGGGCCGGGATAAATTTATAGAAAAAATCTGGGACTGGAAAGAGCAGTCCGGCGGCAATATTACCCGCCAGCTTCGCCGACTGGGTTCCTCGGTCGACTGGACACGCGAACGCTTCACCATGGATGAAGGTTTAAGCGATGCGGTCAGTGAAGTTTTTGTAAAACTCTTTGAAGACGACCTGATTTACCGCGGCAAGCGTCTGGTTAACTGGGACCCGGTTTTACATACCGCCGTTTCTGATCTTGAAGTTATTTCTGAAGAAGAAAACGGCCATTTATGGCATATGCGTTATCCGCTAACCGATGGTTCTGGCCATCTGGTGGTTGCCACCACCCGCCCTGAAACCATGTTGGGTGATTCTGCCGTGGCGGTTCATCCGGACGATGAACGCTATCAATCTTTTGTTGGCAAAACCATAACACTGCCGTTAGTTGGCCGGGAAATCCCGATTATTGCCGACGATTATGTCGACCCGGAATTTGGAACCGGTTGTGTCAAAATTACCCCCGCACATGATTTTAACGATTATGAAATGGGTAAACGCCATAACTTACCAATGCATAATATTTTAACCATTGATGCGGCAATCAATGACGAAGCACCTGAACAATACCGTGGCCTGGATCGTTATGTTGCCCGAAAACAAATTGTAAAAGACTTAGAAGCCCTCGACTTGCTGGAAAAAATTGATGACCACAAGTTAATGGTACCGCGTGGTGATCGTTCCGGCTCGGTGGTCGAACCGTTTTTAACCGACCAATGGTATGTAAAAATTGCACCCCTTGCTGAACCGGCGATTAAAGCCGTTAAAGAGGGTGATATTAAATTTGTACCGGACAACTGGAAAAACACCTACTACGACTGGATGAACAATATCCAGGACTGGTGCATCAGCCGACAAATCTGGTGGGGACACCGCATCCCGGCCTGGTACGACGAACAGGGCAAAGTTTATGTCGCCCGTAGCGAAAAAGAAGTGCGCGAAAAATATAAACTGGATGATTCAGTAAAACTATCACAGGACGAAGATGTACTCGATACCTGGTTCTCGTCTGCACTATGGCCTTTTTCGACTTTAGGCTGGCCAGCTAAAGACGCACAAACCAAAGCCATGCTCGATACTTTTTACCCAACCAACGTACTGGTTACCGGTTTCGATATTATATTCTTCTGGGTCGCCCGCATGATAATGATGGGCTTAAAGTTTACCGGCGAGGTGCCTTTTAAAGAAGTGTATATACACGGTCTGGTGCGAGATAGTCATGGCCAGAAAATGTCCAAGTCCAAAGGCAACGTGCTTGATCCTATCGACCTGATCGATGGTATTGATCTGGAATCCCTTGTTAAAAAACGTACCACCGGTTTAATGCAACCGGAAATGGCACCTAAAATAGAAAAACAAACCCGCAAAGATTTTGCTGATGGTATTCCTGCCTACGGTACTGATGCCCTGCGCTTTACCTTTGCGGCAATGGCATCAACCGGTCGTGATATCAATTTTGACTTGCACCGCACAGAAGGTTACCGAAACTTTTGTAACAAAATCTGGAATGCAGCACGTTATGTTTTAATGAATACCGAAGAACATGATTGTGGTACCGATCCAGAAGCCGATATTGAACTAAGCATTGCTGACAAATGGATTATTGCACGCCTGCAACATGTTGAAGCCGAAATTGAAAAAGCCATTAATAACTACCGTATTGATATTATGGCCAACACGCTTTATGAATTTACCTGGAACGAATACTGTGGCTGGTACCTTGAACTATCCAAGCCCGTGCTAATGGGTGACAGCAGTGAAGCCGCTAAACGCGGTACCCGCCGCACACTGGTACGGGTACTGGAAACAATCCTGAGATTAATCCACCCGATAATGCCTTATATAACAGAAGAAATATGGCAACGTATTGCACCACTGACAGGCATTGATACTAAAACGCATAAAACAATTATGCGCCAGGCCTACCCGCAAGCAGATAATAGCAAAGTCGATAATACTGCCGTTGATGAAATGGAATGGGTAAAAAGTTTTATTCTGGGCGTGCGACAAATTCGCAGCGGTTATGACATTAAACCAGGCAAGCCACTCACTGTGTTAATACAAAACGGTTCCGAACAGGACAAGCAGCGTCTGGATGCCAACAAACTTTATTTACAGGACCTCGGTAAAATTGAAAGCATCACCTGGTTAAATGATACAGACGAAGCGCCTGAATCTGCCACTGCATTGGTAGGCGAAATGAAAATTCTTATCCCGATGGCAGGTATTATAGATATCGATGCAGAAAAAGCCCGCCTGAAAAAAGAAATGGATAAAATAAGCAGTGAAATAAAACGTACCGAAGGTAAATTGTCTAACCCTAAATTTGTCGACAAGGCCCCCGAAGCAGTTGTCAATAAAGAAAAAGAAAAGCTGGCCGGCTATCAATCAACACTGACCAGTTTAACCGAGCAGTTAAAGAAGATAGAGGCAATTTAAATTATAAACCAGCCGAACTCATTACCAATTTTACAACCGTTACAATAGTACCAATAAATATTGCAACCGCGATTAAACCAATAAAAACATATTGCCAGGGCTTGCCATGCTGAAAGTCACGTTTATAGTTTTCACTTTTTTGCACACCCAGCATGGCTGCCATTACACTTTTGGCTACATCCCATAAAGAAGGTGCTTTACCAGTATTTTCAGTTTGATCGTTCATGTTTATTTCCTGCTGATAATATCCATATTAAAGGATACTCTTAGATTAATATTTACACTATACCTGTATACTCGTTATCGTGGGTATAATGAATTTATTTAAAGATTGTGACATAAAACAGACTTAGTCTTCCAGCGCTTTAGCCATTTGAATACCCTTTTTCTCGTCGACAAAATACAGTAATACGCCACCAATAATAAATAAAATGGCGATAGATAAAATAGATATACGAGGATTGCCGGTTAATACTCCGACAATGCCCATCATAAGCGGCCCGAGCACTGCGGCAAACTTGCCCAGCATATTATAAAAACCAAAAAACTCGGCAGACTTTGAATGTGGAATAATACGCGCATAAAATGAACGGCTAAGTGACTGCACGCCACCTTGCACCAGGCCAATACAAATAGCCAGAATATAAAATTCTTTTACCGTATCCATAAATGTGGCCATGACCGTTATAACAAGGTAAGCCGTAATGGCCACCAGTATTGCAGACTTGGCACCCCACTTTTGCCCAAAATAACCAAAGGCAAGTGCAGCAGGAAAACCAACAAACTGGGTAATTAAAATAGCGATTATAAGGTTGCTGGATTCCAGTCCTATCGACAAGCCATAATCAATTGCCATCCGTACGATGGTGTCGACTCCATCAATATAAAACCAGTAGGCCACCAGGAACATAAACACGACCTTGAGTGACTTTATTTCCAACGCGGTTTGTTTTATTTGCCTTAAACCTTGCATAACATTAATTTTGTTACCCGCATCTGGAATATTGAGTTCATGGACAAAAAAGATAATTGGCAACGAAAAAACCAGCCACCAAAGTGATACCACAACAAACGATATTTTAATCGCCTGTGCTTTATCTGCAAAACCAAATGCTTCGGGCCAGACTGTCATTGCAACGGCAATGGCAAACATTAAGCCACCACCCAAATACCCCATTGAATACCCCATTGCTGACACAATATCGTATTTATCTTTAGACACAACATTTATAATTAAGGAATCATAAAATATATTTGCACCGGCAAAACCGATGGCAGCAAAAATAAAACTGATAATCGCAAACAGCCATTCACCTTTACCCACAAAAAACAGGCTGGCGGTCATAACCATACCAACTAATGCAAAACTGACAAGAAACCGTTTCTTGGCACAACTGGCATCTGCTATGGCGCCCAGTATGGGTGCAAGTAAAACGATAACAATGCTGGAAACAGAGTTTGCAGCACCCAGTTGCAAGGTGCTGGTGGCAACATCATCTGTACCACTCCAGTATGATTTAAAAAACAGGGGGTAAAATGCGGTAAGCACAACAACCGCAAAGGCAGAGTTAGCCCAGTCATACAGTGCCCAGGATATTATCGGTTTTGTAAGATATGTTTTAATATTATTATCCTTTATCTATGATTGCCTTAATAGCTATATAATCCGGCTTTCCAGAACCCAGCAGTGGTAATTTCTTAATGCATATTACCGTTCGTGGAATGGAAAGTTCGTTAACGCCGTTTTGTTTCATTTTTTCGGCAATGGCTTTTCGCTTCAGTTGTTGCTCTTCGGTTACCAGCACCAGTTTTTCGCCCTTACGTTCATCCGGAATACTGACTATGGCATGAAGTTTATCTGGCCAGTGGGTGATTAAAAATTCTTCTACAGCCGAAAGCGATACCATTTCTCCTGCAATCTTTGCAAAACGTTTAGCCCGGCCAAGAATGGTTATAAAACCATCTTCATCAATCTTTACAATATCGCCGGTATCATACCAACCAACACCCCGCTCGGTCGCTGGAGGAACAATAACATTTTTACCGTCCTTTACGTTATCCAGTAACAGATAACCCAACATTATGTTAGGGCCTTTAACCGATAAACGCCCGCCTTCCTCAACACCCGGCACCTTATCTAAATGGTATTCAATACCTGGTAATAAGCGACCAACCGTTCCTTTACGATTATCCATTGCCGTATTGGTACTGAGTGCCGGGCTGGTTTCTGTTGCGCCGTAACCTTCAAAGACCCTGACACCAAACTTGTCACTCCATAGCTGCCGTGTTGTGTCCTGTAGTTTTTCTGCCCCGGCAAACACGTAGCGCAAACTGTAAAAGTCGTAAGGGTGGGCGAATCTGCCGTAATTCGCTAAAAATGTATTAGTACCAAACATAATGGTTGCACCAATGTCATATGCCACTTCGGGAATAATCCGGTAATGCAACGGGCTGGGGTATAAAAAAACTTTCATGCCTGAGATTAAGGGTATTAATGTACCTGCAGTTAAACCAAAAGAATGAAACAGGGGCAAGGCATTTAAAATTTTGTCCTGTGCGTTAAAGTCAACACGGGTACTCATTTGTATGCCATTGGCCAGCAAGTTACTGTGCGAAAGCACCACGCCTTTAGCGACCCCTTCGGAGCCGGAAGTAAACAACACAACGGCTGGGGAAGTAACATCCCGGTTTGACAGCCGGTTTTTATACGCTGTTTTAGGGAACCGGGCGGTTAACAGGCTGAATATTTTTTTATATAGCGGTATTGTTTTAACAATATCTTCAAGATAATAAACAGTTACTTTTGTCGATAATTGTTCTATTACCTTGTCGAGCTTTGCATAAATAACAAAACGTTTTGATGTATAGACTACTTTAATATTTGCCGTGGTGCATGCATTTAGCATGGCGGTGCTGCCCGCCGAGAAGTTAAGCATGGCAGGAATACGGCCATGCACCTGTAAAGCAAAAAAAGTAATTAATGTATTAACCATATTGGGCAACAGGATACCGACATAATCACCCTGCTGTGTCTGCGGGCTGAGAATGTCGCCCAGCAGGATAGAACGGTGAATAAGCTTCTGGTATGTTAGCGGGCTTCGTTCTATATCCTCGGCAATAATATGTTTGCTGCCATGAATATTTTTTGCATCCAGCAAGGCCTGAAACAGGGTACGCCTGTAATTGCTGGTAGAAAAAATAACTTCGTTCATTATGTCTGTTAATAACTGCCCGGCATACTTACGCCGCGCACGGCCACGAATATCATCCGGTGCTTTAAGTTTTCGGGGGGGTAATAAGGTAATGGTTATTTTTGGAAACCAGCGAAGTCGTACAACACCCCGTAAACGTGAAAACGGTGTATATTGCGCGCCATCGATTCTTATCGGCAAGATATCTGCATCGGACCGATCTGCTACCAGGCCGGGGCCGTTATAAATTTTCATCAATGCACCGGTGGTCGTAATACGCCCTTCCGGAAAGATAACCACGCGATTATCCTGTTTTAAATATTTTATCAGTGATTTAAGAGAAAAAGGGTTGGTCGGATCCATTACAAACAGTTTTAGTAATGGCCGGAACGGTGCCATAAACCAGCGGTTCATAATGCGGGTATGAATGGCAAAACTGAATTCATCCGGCAGAAAACAATAGAGTAAAGCTGCATCCAGAAAGGAGGTGTGATTTGCAACAATAATACTACGCTTGCTGGACTGGTTAAAGTATTCAATACCTTTTACTTCAACCCGGTATAACAGTTTTAACAGCTTTCGCAAAAATGAGGCTATCACCAAATAACTCCAGGATTTTTTTATAATATCACCTCATTATAGTTAGATCCTGAAAAATTTATAATAGTTTATCTCTATTTTAGTTTGTTTAGATTAAAGCCTATCGTCTGTTCGCTTTCCAGCGACGGATATACTGGCGACGTTGGTTACGATTCATACGACGAAGTTTTTGCCTTTCATCGGGCGACAAACTATTAATCATTTCCTGGCGGCGCTGATGGCGCTCCCGTAGACGGTTTTTGAAACGTTGTTTCTGTTCGGGGGTCATTTTGTCCCAGCGGTTACGAAGTGCACGGCGTTTTTCTTCTGGCAAAGATTTAAACCAGCGCATCTTGTTTCGAATAGCCTGTTGTTCATCTTTCGGCAAACTCTTAAATTTTTTATAGCGTTCGCGAATACGCTGACGTTTTTCAGGATCCATATTGCGCCAGCGCTTCAGTCGTTTGCGCGCCTTTTTACGTTGTTCCGGTGACATTTTCTGCCAACGTTTAACACCTTTTAATAAGCGTTGCTTTTTTTCTGTGCTTAATTCAGGCCATTTATCTGAGACTGACTTTAATATCTTGCGCTGTGCAGTAGTAAGCGAAGACCAGCTTAAGTCTGTAGCCTGAACAGCCGCTTCGTTTGAATCGTCAGCCATAACCAAACCTGACAAACCAAAAGCGATGACTATGTATAATGATATTTTAATCAACTGCTTATTCATCATCGTCTACCACTTGTTTCTCTTGTTGCTTACTACTATCTTTGCCAGTTTCGGTGTTGAGTTCGTTATCCACCCATGCATCATCCTGCTGTTCAAATTGCCCAAGCATTTCCAGTAAGTCGAGCGGTGGAATATCTGCAACAACATTATCCCGCTGTTTATCGTCTGCAAAACCTGTTGTCAGTAACATATTCATGATTAAAATAACGCTAACCCGCCTGAGTCGGGTTGTCTGCCAGCCATTGGTAAAAGTCCAGGTCTTCATAAAGTTCGATATTATCCAGTGTTGAAACAAGTTCCATATCAGTATCTGGAACAATAAACTCACTTTGCCATAAACCTGCCTGCATGAAAATACCCAGTATCACAGAAGCGGTTAAAGCAAGTCCTGCCACAGGAAATAAACCCTTTAATCTGGAGCTTTTAACTGCTTTAGCACTATTATTTTGCTGTTGCATAATAATTTTTCGGCGCATGTTATACAGTTTATCTTTCACATCTGCATCGAGCTTTTCAACACTGTTTTCAAGCAACTCACGACTTTGTTCCAGAAACCTGTCTGAACATTGATCTTTATTTATGTTTTGTTTATTACTCGCCATAGTAATCACCTAACTGTTCTCTTAAG
>JALTLP010000391.1 GCA_027001895.1 Chromatiales bacterium
GTATGGACGAAATTGGTATGCTGGCAACATCGTTTAACGCAATGATAGAAAACCTTGAAAAAAGCATTGCTCAAAAAGAAAAAGCCATTAACCAGATTCGTGAGCTTAATGCTTCTCTAGAACAAAAAGTACAGCAAAGAACATTAACACTGGAAGAAACCAATATTGAACTTGAGCAACAAAAGGCTGAACTGAACAAACACAAAAACAACCTTGAAGAACTTATCCAGGAAAAAACCAAGGATCTGATTCTGGCAAAAGAAGCGGCTGAAGCAGCTAATAAATCCAAGTCAGACTTTCTTGCCAATATGTCACACGAACTGCGCACTCCGATGCATGGCATTCTGAGCTTTGCAAAATTTGGTTGTACAAAATATGCCAAGGCTGATCGTGAAAAACTTAAAAGCTACTTTGATAATATCAGCGAAAGTGGCACACGCTTGCTGAAGTTACTGAATGCTCTACTGGATCTGGCTAAACTTGAATCCGGGAAAGATGAACTCGAACTGAAAAAAACAGATATCGTTGCTATTGCTGACTCTGTTAAAAATGAGCTTTCAGCGCTTGCCAATGATAAAAATGTCACCCTGCTTACAGAATATACGCAACCTGAATTAACTGTAGAGTGTGATGGTGAAAAAATAAGTCAGGTAATCCGAAATCTTTATGGCAATGCATTAAAATTTACCCCACAGGGAAAGCATATTACCCTGCGTATAGAAACATCAGAAATTGTCAGCGGAAAAAGAATTACCGATACCAGGTTAACACCGTCTGTTACCGTAAGCGTAATAGATGAAGGGATAGGTATTCCGGAAGATGAACTGGATCTTGTCTTTGATAAATTTGCACAAAGCAGTAAAACCGATACAGGTGCAGGCGGTACCGGACTTGGACTGGCTATTTGCAGCGAGATAGTTGAAAAACATCACGGCCGAATCTGGGCAGAAAACAATACCTTTGAAGGTGCAACGTTTATTTTCGAAATTCCTGTCTCCATATCCGAAGCCATTGTTTAATCAGTCTTCCGCTACCAGCGTTCTGGCTTCCTCTTCAAGCATAACTGGAATATCATCCCTGATTGGATAAGCAAGTTTATCAAATTTACAAACAAGCTCATTTGCATCTTCATCCAGTTCAAGCTTGCCCTTGCATAACGGGCAAACCAGTATATCCAGTAATTTTTTATCCATCACCACCACCAATTTTGTCTAACAGTCTTAAACCAAACTCTTTTTTCATTTCAACCTGCACAGGCAGGTACCAGGTATTTTGCATATGAAATCGCTGACATTTTACCGCATCTTTTTCTGTCATCAGCAGTGGAATATCATCATTAAACTCCAGGTCGCTATGACGATACATATAGTGATCGGGAAAAGAATGCTCAATAATATCCAGTCCCTGACGTCGCAAAAAGCCAAAAAAACGTTGCGGGTTGCCAATTGCAGAAACTGCGTGTACTTTCCTGTCCTTAAATTCTGATAACATCAGTTTGTTTTGCGGCTGATTAATATCAACCATGACCTTACCTGAATAACACATGGCAAATTCACCCTGCCCGGCAATACCGTTAGTAACAATGAAGTCCGCTTTGTCCAACCGGCTCAGGGTTTCACGTAGCGGGCCAGCAGGCAAACAATTAGCATTGCCAAAGCGACGTTCACCATCAATAACAACCACTTCTATATCACGCTGTAAGGCATAATGTTGCAGGCCATCATCTGAAACAAGAATATCGCAATCAGAATATTTTAATAATGCCTCGCTGGCGGCAACCCGGTCTGGGCCAACGGCCATCGGGCAGCCTGTCTGTCTCGAAATAAGTATTGCTTCATCACCGACTATCACCGGATCACTGTCCGGTCGTACCTGTTGAGGCCATGACTTCGCTTTACCCATATACCCACGACTGACAATACCGGGTGTAAATCCACTTTCTTTCAGGAAATTGGCTATCCAGATAACCAGCGGCGTTTTACCCGTGCCCCCTACGGTAATATTACCAACAATAATGACGGGTACATTAACCCTGGTCGACTTTAATACTTTAAGTGAATATAAAGTTCTTCTGACAACAACAATCCCACAGAATAACCAGCTTAAAGGTCTTAATACATGCGTCAGTATATTTTTGGAATACCATGTCTCATTAATTAATGTATGGAGTTTAGACTTTTTCACTATGCTTATGACTGTTTAGTAAATTGTAATTTATGTAATTCCGAATAAATTCCTTTTTTACCAATTAACTCATTGTGGCTTCCCATTTCAACGATTTCACCTTTATCCATCACAACAATAAGGTCAACATTTTCTATTGTCGATAACCGATGGGCAATAATAAATGTTGTTCTGTTTTTCAGTAGTTCAGACATGGCATCCTGGATATATCGCTCAGATTCTGTATCGAGTGCTGAGGTTGCCTCATCCAGAATAAGAATAGGCGAATCTTTTAAAAATGCACGTGCTATCGCAAGACGCTGACGCTGCCCACCGGATAACAACAGGCCATTATCTCCCACAATGGTATCGAATTTTTTTGGTAATTTTTCGATAAATTCATAGGCATGGGCAGCTTTGGCCGCCGCTATTATTTTTTCTTCGGTTGCCGACTCCATGTCACCATAGGCAATATTATGGGCAATGGTATCGTTAAAAAGAGTTACATGCTGACTGACCAGGGCAATATTGTTTCGCAACCCGGCCAGGCTTAGTTGCTGCGAATCAACGCCATCAATATATATGGTTCCATCTGTCTGGTTATAAAAACGCGGTAACAAACTGACCAGCGTTGTTTTGCCGGCACCGGAACGGCCGACAAAGGCGACGCTTGTACCGGCCGGTACATCAAGGTTAATATTTTTAAGAACAACGTCTTTATTATTATTGTAACTGAAAGAAATATTTTCGAATTTTACATGCCCTTTTACATCAGCAATTGGCTGCTTACCCTTATCATCTTCAACTTCGATATCCAGGAACTCAAAAACACTTTGTGCAGCCGCTATACCACGTTGCAATGCAGAGTTAACCGTTGTTAAGCGCTTAACATGTTGCATCAGCAAAATCATCGATAGCAGGAAGGACACGAATGGCCCCGTTTTCAAGGGAGTAATATATTCACCACCAATTGCAGCCAGGTAGACTATAAATGCAAATGCTGTTGCCACGATTTGTTGAATTACCGGTGTACTCAACGCATTGGTTGCTGCAAACTTTAGAAACTGTTTTCGATTGTGTTTATTGATATTACTAAATTTATTTTGTTCGTATTGCTGCCCGCCAAATATTTTAATTTCACGGTTTGCTTCAACCGACTCTTCGGACACCTCCGAAAGATTCCCCATCGATGCCTGGATACGTCGGCTGTAACGACGAAACTTTTTAGAAACAAAGGTAACAACCAGTGCAACAAAGGGTATGGTTGCAAGTAATATTAGGCTGAGGCTTATGCTGATTGACAACATAACAACAAGCAACCAGATTATTGTAATTGTGTCCTGTACCAGTATTCGGATAACACCGGCTGAAGCCTCGGCAAGTTGCTCTACGTCATAAATCATTTTTGACTGTAGCTTACCCGAGGTCGTATTATCATAATACCCCACAGGTAACTGCATAAACTTTTCGAACATTTCGTTCCTGAGCGTGAATACAACGGTTCTCGATACCCACGACATACCAAACTCAGATACAAACGTGCCCACTGTTCTCAATGCAAAAATACCGATCAAGGTAAAAACAACGACTTTCATACCTTCAGTATTTTTCTGAACAAAGCCTTCTTCAAGCATTGGATCGATAATTTTTGCAAACTCAGCTTCTGTATAGGCAACCACGACCATACCGATTAAAGCCAATACAAAAATTTTCCATAATGGACGCACATAACCCAGTAAACGTTTATATACCGCAACGCCACTTTTTGTAATTGTGTTTGATGTCATCTAGTTTTTAGCTTGTCGGGTCGCCAGGTTAACGTGTTCCAGACCCAGCTGTTTGGCAGCATCCATGGCAGTTATAAATGCCTGGTATGGTGTGTTCTTGTCCGAGCTGATAACAACCTGTATCTTTTTGTTAGCAGCTTTTGTTATTTCAATTGCCCGCTTCAGGTTTTTTAAATTGTCCTGTTTTAAACGGCGCTGATTAACAAAGTAATGTCCCTGGCTATCTATCGCAATTTCTATTTTAAAAACCTTGTCAACTTTAACCGGCTTGCCATCTGCTTCAGGCAAATCAATACTTAACTCAGCCTGTTTATCAAACGTTGTAGAAACCATAAAAAAGATAAGCAGCAGAAACACAACATCAATAAGCGGTGTTAAATTTAATTGCGGTTCTTCCTGTGGAGTAATTTTAAAATTCATAAGCAGAGAATGAGTCCTTAAGAAGCTTCACGGTCACCATGCATCACGTCAATAATTTTTAACGATTCATCTTCCATTTGCAGCACTAACACATTCACCCGCGCCCTGAAATGGCGATAAAAGTATAAGCTCGGAATAGCAATAACCAGCCCT
The DNA here is from genome assembly GCA_027001895.1 of Chromatiales bacterium. Classification (GTDB taxonomy): domain Bacteria; phylum Pseudomonadota; class Gammaproteobacteria; order UBA6429; family Thiohalophilaceae; genus SZUA-37. Next base: position 4,524 of record JALTLP010000391.1, read on the forward strand.
GTTGCCGTAGTAATAAGTGCTTCGGAAATACCCCCGGCCAGCACACCGGGGTTACCCACGCCTTGCGTTGTAATGGCGGAAAAAACTTTGATCATACCGATTACCGTCCCCAGTAAACCCAGCAACGGTGTAATTTGTGCAATAGTACCCAGTGTTGTCAGGTATTTTTCAAGCGTAACAATAACCTGTCGGCCGGCTTCTTCAACACTTTCTTTCATAATGGCTCGCGGGTGATGGCGATTTACCAGCCCGGCCGCAAGTACCTGACCTAAAGGTGAGCTCTTACTTAAGGCATCGATATGGTTTTCATCCAGTGATTCACTTTTATACCATTGCCAGACCTGACCAACGAGATGTTTCGGTGCAATGCGTTTTTCCTGCAAGGACCAGAAACGCTCGGCAATTATTGCTACGGCAAAAATCGAACTTAGTAAAAGTGGCAGCATTAACCAGCCACCAGCCTGAATCAACTCAAACACAATCTATGTACCTTTTAAAATTTATTGTTGTTATTTCTATAACGTAAGCCGTTATTTTAAAACCAACTTGCCTTTGCATTTTACACTGAAAAATCAATAAGATACAGCATTTTAGTACAGCGGCACGAACAATCTGATTAACTGCCATACTCTACCAAAGACCCCCATAAACAGGAAGCCATTGCGTAACAGCTTTAACTATTTAACAGGGTTTAAAAGACCGACTGGCCGGGTATGCCAATAGCGCTGCGCAGCAAGGCGATGCAAATGGGGCTGCAATGCAGTAGCCGCACTAAAATCAAATGACAAAGCACCCACCGCATAGCTTTGAAGAAGCTGGGCACGGCTATTTTTACGGTAACGCCCAATAACTTTTTTGCTCGGTAAGCGGTAGCGATTACGGTAACCAGCAGGAAAAACAGCAAACTTCGGTGATACCGCCTGTATAAATCTCTTTAGTGACGAAGTCTGGCTGCCATGATGGGGCACAACCAGAATATCGGCCTTTAACTGTTCAGGCATAGCGTGGTAAAGATAGGACTCGGTTTCACGTTCTATATCCCCCGTTAGCAACACGCTGCCAAAAGCGCTGCTAACTTTTAGTACACAGGACATATTGTTTTCATCGTGACCATTGGCAGCCTCTGTCAGTTCCAGCGGACTTAAAATGGCAAACTGTACCCCATCGTAATCCCAGTTTTGTCCTGCATGACAGGCTGCAACACGCATATTGTCACTCGCAACAAGCTGTTGAGGCACGCTGGTCAGTACTTTTTTAACCGTTAATACATCAGCAACCGAGGCAAAGCCACCAATATGATCATTATCGGCATGGCTTATAACAAAGGTATCAACCGTGCTTTGTCCCTGTTGAATTAAGTAAGGCACAATAACCGCCCTGCCGGTATCAAAGTTACGGCTATAGCGCGGCCCTGCATCGTAAACCAGAGTATGATTTTGTGTTTGCACCACTGCCGCCAGGCCCTGCCCCACATCAAGAATAGCCAGTTTTGCTTCGCCTGTTGCAAGCGGGGTCTTTGCCGGAAAAATCAGTGGCAAAATAAAAATAACCGCCAGCCAGCGCATTGGTGCCCCTTTTTTAAGTAATAATAGTGTTAATGCAAGATAGGCCGGTACTAACCACCATACTGACGGTATGGCTGATTCGACCGTGGCGTAATGCCAGCCGGAAAGTTGTTCTAACAGCCACCATAACAGCTTAAATACCTCGCCAATAAAACCAAACAACAGGTTTGCCAATGAATCGTTAATAAACAGGCTGATCGTTGCTATGAACATCAGCGGCACAAGCACAAAGCTCATTAACGGTATGGCGAAAAAATTGGCCAGGGGGGACACCAGTGAAGATGACTGATAATAAAACAAAACCAAGGGCAGGATTGCGAGGCTTAAAATCCACTGTATTCGTACAAAAGTAACGAAGCGCTCAAACACCTGCGGATAAAAATGGTTTTGAGCGCTATTTTCAGTCTTCAGTTTTTGACCGGCAGACTGGCCGATTAAAAACAGGATCAGGCTGACCGCAAAAAAGGACAACCAGAAACCCTGTGCAAGCACAGCAAGCGGATCGATCAACAATACCAATACCAGCGCCAGAGCAATTGACTGACTTGCAGGTACAGGAACCCGCCGGAAGATAATATGAAACAGGCCCACCGACAGCATTATCAGGGCTCGCTGAGTAGGAATAGTAAAACCGGCCAGCATGGCATAGACAATCGCCGCCAGTAGTGCCGCAATGGCGGCAACCTGTGGAGCAGGCACAACTAAACAAACCCGACCGGCCAGCCGCCAGCATCCGCCAAACAAAAAATAGACAAGCCCGGCCACCAGGCCAATATGCAGGCCGGATATCGCCATCAGGTGTATAGTCCCAGTACGTTGAAAGACACGCCACTGACCGGCATCCATACCACCACGATAGCCCAGGATTAAGGCCGCGGTTAAGTTTTTTATTAGCCTGTTGTGTTGCACTGATTGAGTCAGCTTATCGAGTATAGCCTGCCTGAGCTGAAGTATTTTTATATGTAATAAAGAATATGAACTATATTCTGTAAGCTTTTGATTAGCAGTGTTTTTACGAACATATCCTTTAGCCTGAATACGTTTTTGAAATAGCCAGCTTTCATAGTCAAACCCGCCCGGATTCATCATTCCGTAAGGCCGTTTTAAGCGCACACTAAGCCGCCAGGCTTGCCCCGCCTTTACTGCAACGCTGGCCCGATACCAGCTTAGACGCAGGCGCGCTGGAAAATGCGAAGCATCGACATAGGCCGGGCTAATGACCTGAGTAACATCGAAGTTAAAGTCTAAAGTGGGTTGTTTACCATGATCTGCCTGATGCGATTTCGGTAGCGAACTGACCACTCCTTCAACCAGCAAATCCACCCCTTCATATTCTGCTAAAAGTCTATCACTTAACAACCAGTGGGCATATCCCAGTGCCCAGCTAAAACCGAGTAACAACCCAACAATAAATTTTAATGCCAATAAAAAAGTGTGAAAGCGAAAACGCAGCCAGTAACAAAGAGTAGAAATAAACAGGCCAGCCCCTGCCCAGTAAAAAGCAGGCAGCGTTTTTAGCTGCTGAACAATAACGACTCCGGTTAAAAAAGCAACGGCCCATAAACGCATCGCCTAATTCCTTTTAGATTTGCGTATCAAGACATTAAACCATAGCAAATAACGCTCAACAGCAGAAGGACTGTCGCGTATAATAAACGTTTTAATCGCGGCAAATACAGCCGAGCACTGCAGTTATGTCTTATGTCTAAAAAGTTCTTTAAGCGCTACCTACCCGACCATGAAAAGATTCGCCAGAATGATACCTTAAACCGTTTCTTCGGCACCTTGCTGCACGATCCCAACCTGTTACATATTAACCGCCGCTCAGTTTCCGGTGCATTTTTTGTCGGCCTGTCGATGGCCTTTGTTCCGGTGCCTTTTCAAATGGTACTGGCCGCCGGACTGGCTATTTACTTTAGAGTTAACCTGCCCATTTCAGTCGGGCTGGTATGGATTACCAATCCGTTTACCATGCCACCTATTTATTATTTCTGTTATGAACTGGGTCAGCTTATTTTAGGTGGAGAGATTCAGGACGTTTCATTTGAAAGTAACCTGGACTGGACCGAATGGTTAATCAACGTGCTGGGGGATATCTGGCAACCGTTTTTACTGGGTAGTTTTGTTGCCGGTATTGTGAGTGCAACCGTGGGCATGTTGGTTGTACGTTTTTTATGGCGATTCCATGCCGTACGCCGCTGGCAAAAAAGAAAACAACGAATCAATAAAACGTCAGGCTAACAACTTAGTACACCATTATCCAGGTAATAAGTTTTATCCATTTTCTTCGCCAGCCGTTCATCGTGGGTAACGATAATAAAGCTGGTATTTAAATCCCTGTTTAATTCCAGCATTTGTCCATAAACGGCAGCCGCAGTTTTAGAATCAAGATTACCCGTGGGCTCATCGGCCAGTACACATTTTGGTGAAGTAACCAGAGCTCGGGCGATTGCCACTCGCTGACGCTCACCACCGGATAACTCACCCGGTTTATGCTTATGCCGATGCTCCAGTCCCATCCTGTCCAGCATTTGTGTTGCTTGCGCGGCGGCATCACTGACCTTTCTGCCAGCAATCAGCAATGGCATTGCCACATTTTCTATTGCGGTAAATTCTGGCAACAAGTGATGAAACTGGTAGATAAAACCAAGCAAACGGTTACGCAATAATCCACGCTCGGTTTCAGATAAACTCGCAACTGACTGGCCATCAATAATAACATCACCCGAAC
>JALTLP010000392.1 GCA_027001895.1 Chromatiales bacterium
CACATAAACTGTCCAGCATTGTCTCAGCATCACTTAAAGGAATAGTATATTCATATTCCTGGCGGGTAATACAAAGTGTCATACTTTTTATATTGATATTGGCCTGTTCCCCTTCTATACGCACTCTTACCGATGCTTTATCTGAACCACTTAAATAGCCCTGTTTAAATAACGTGCTGGATATGACCTGGTTTCTCCAGTTATCATTTTTAAGTAAAAATTTTCTTTCTATTTCGATAGCCATATGTCTTTGTGCTACTCCCTAACAAACAGGGCGATGGATTCCACATGTGCTGTATGCGGAAACATATCTATAACGCCAGCTTTTACAATATTGTAGCCATGCGTGTTTACCAGGCTATCGGCATCACGTGCGAGCGTTGCCGGGTTGCAGGAAACATAAACAATTCTTTGTGGTTTGAGCTGCGCTATGGTATCAATCATTTCTTTAGCGCCACTACGCGGCGGGTCAAGCAATACCTTGTTATACTGTTTACCTCTGAGCCAGGGCAAACCCTGAGTATCTTCCATTAAATTGGCGACATGATATTCAACATTTGTAATATTATTTCGTTCTGCATTTTCATTAGCACGATCAACCAGCATTTTTTCACCTTCTACCGCAACAACTGAATTAACATTACGAGCTATTGGTAAGGTAAAATTACCTATCCCACTGTATAACTCCAATACATCATCTGTTTCATCGGGTTCAAGTAATGCTAACGCCTGTTTAATCATTAAAGGATTAATATAAGGGTTTACCTGGGTAAAGTCTGTTGCTAAATGTACCAGTTTTACATTGTATTCGGGCAGGCTGTAACTAAGTTCTGATTTATCCGGGTAAATTAAAGTAACTGTTTTAGGCCCTTTAGGTTGCAGGTAAATATGGTAGTCCTTGTCTTTACCAAGCTGGATTAGAATATCTTTATCTTCTGTCGTTAACTCAACAAGGTTTCTGAATACCAGGGCACAACCCGTTTCTGAAAACGCCACTTCTATCTGGGCAATCTTGTTATAACAGCTTAGTTTACCAACGGCCTCGGCTATAACATCCAGATTTTTACCAATACGCGGATCCAGCACCTCGCATTGATCCATATTTGCAAGATAGCGACTGTGCTTTTCTCTGAAACCAATATAAACACGTTTTTTTGCCTTAACAAATTTAACCCCAAGACGTGCCTTGTAGCGGTAACCCCACTCAACAGCCTGCAAGGGTTCAAGTATTTCTTCAGGCTGTAAATTTCCCATCTTACTAAAGTTATCAAGCAGTGATTGTTGCTTATATCTTATCTGCATATCGTGATTTAAATGCTGCAGGCTGCAACCTCCGCATATACCAAAGGCTGCACATTTTGGCGTAACTCGCTCGGCAGAGGCTTCAAGTATTTCGTCGACAATCGCATCGTCATACTGACGACTTTGTTTAATCGCACTTATTTTTACCCTTTCACCGGGTAAGCCACCTTCAACAAAAACAGTTTTACCATCGATATGGGTGACCCCCCGTCCATCATGTGACAGGCTTTCGATCTGAACAGGTTCGGGATAAATGTCTTTGGTTCTAAAATGACGTTGCTGCATTTAACTTCTCAATCTGGGGGCAATTTTAATTTATACAAAATGGTAAAAAGGGCTATTCATAACCAATTTTAAAACTTACGAACGAAATACGTCGGTGGAAAGATAGCGGTCACCTCGATCACAAATAATGGTAACGATCACGGCATCAGATACTGTTTCTGAAAGTTCCAGAGCAGCGGCAACCGCACCACCGGATGAAATTCCACAAAAGATACCTTCTTTAGCAGCAAGTGCCCGGGTCGTGTCTTCGGCAGCCTGTTGACCAACATCAATGGTCATATCAACTCTGGCAGCTTCAAAAATAGATGGCAGATATTCCTTTGGCCAGCGACGAATACCAGGAATACTGGCGCCTTCTTCAGGCTGCACCCCAACAATTTGTATCGCGTTATTCTGTTCTTTTAAGTAGCGTGAGTTGCCCATAATGGTTCCGGTTGTACCCATTGCACTGACAAAGTGAGTCACGGCACCTTTTGTATCGCGCCAGATTTCTGGCCCCGTGGTTTCGTAATGTGCCAGTGGGTTGTCCATATTTGAAAACTGATCAAGCACCCTTCCTTTACCCTCTGCCTGCATTTGTAAGGCCAGATCACGCGCACC
>JALTLP010000393.1 GCA_027001895.1 Chromatiales bacterium
TTTGGTTTTTCTAAAGGCTCAATATGCTTGCAGTCCGGGTAGCCACTACAACCAATAAATTTGCCATAACGGCCGGAACGTATAATTAAATCAGAACCACAGTCCGGGCATTTTCTGTCTTTAATTATCTCTGGTTCGGCATTGGCATCTTCGTTAACATTCCGGGTGTAGTCGCATTCGGGATAGTTATTACAACCGATAAAGCGGCCACGCCTGCCAAGACGAATTGCCATGTCACCCCCACACTTGGGGCATTTTTCTTCGAGGGCTTCATGTGTAACGTCCTTGCGGTCAACATTCTTGTCTTTATCAATAACCAGCTCTTTGAATGGCTTCCAGAATTTCTTCATGATTGGAATCCATTTCTTTTCACCGCGTGAAATGGCATCAAGATCATCTTCAAGCTTGGCCGTAAAGTCGTAGTCGACGTACTGGGTAAAGTGTTCGGTTAAAAACTTGTTAACAATGCGGCCAACGTCGGTTGGGATAAAACGACGTTTATCCATAGTGACATATTCACGCGCCTGCAAGGTTGAAATAATAGAGGCATAGGTTGAAGGCCGACCAATACCGTGCTCTTCGAGTGACTTAACCAGTGATGCTTCAGCATAACGTGGTGGCGGTTCAGTAAAATGTTGTTCGGGTAACAGTTTTACCAGGTTAACGGTATCGCCTTCTTTCATTGGTGGCAGAATACGATCTTTATCATCACCCGGTTTGGCATCGTCAACGCTTTCCTGGTAGACCGCCATAAAGCCGGGATTAACCAGTTGTGAACCGTTCGCCCGGAATACAGCACCGGCTTTTTTGGCATCGGTTTCATTGCCGGTATGTAAATCAATGGCAACGGTATCGAGTGTTGCATGAATCATCTGGCAGGCAACCGTACGTTTCCAGATTAAGTCATATAAACGGAATTGATCTTTGGTTAAGTGTTTCTTTATAGAAGACGGTTCATAAAAAACCGATGTAGGGCGAACCGCTTCGTGTGCTTCCTGTGCGTTCTTTGCCTTGGTTTTGTAGGTTCGTGGTTCGTTTGGTAAATTATCCTTACCAAATTTTTCAAGAATAAATTTGCGAATATCGTCGAGTGCTTCAACGGACAGGTTAACCGAGTCGGTACGCATATAGGTAATAAGCCCGACGGTCTCACCACCGAGGTCGATACCTTCATAGAGCTGCTGGGCAATACTCATGGTTTTCTTGGCAGTAAAGCCTAACTTACGTGAACCTTCCTGTTGTAAGGTAGAGGTTATAAACGGGGCAGTTGGGTTACGCTTGCGTTTTTTCCTGTCGACTTTGGCAACCAGTAGTTTACCCGCGGCGGCTTTATTAATAATGTCCTGGGCCTTTTTGGCCTTGTCTTCATCGTTAATGCTGAACTGTGAAATTTTTTCACCTTCAAGAAAGGTCAGTTTGCCATTAAATTCTTTTTTATCACTCTCAACAAGGATGTCGAGCGACCAGTATTCCTTTGGTACGAACTTTTCAATTTCCAGTTCGCGCTCAACGATTAAACGTAAAGCCGGGCTTTGTACCCGACCTGCCGATAAACCACGGCGTATTTTTTTCCAGAGTAAAGGTGACAGGTTAAAACCTACCAGGTAATCGAGTGCGCGGCGTGCAAGCTGTGCATCGATCATATCGTGTGACAGTTCACGCGGGTGAGCAACCGCATCTTTAATTGCAGATTTGGTTACTTCGTTAAAAGCAACCCGGCCAACGGTTTTGTCTTTTAATAGCCCCTGTTCTTTTAATAATTCATACAGGTGCCATGAGATGGCTTCGCCTTCTCTGTCCGGGTCAGTTGCGAGGTAAAGGTTGTCTGCTTTTTTTAGCGATTTCTTTATGGCATCAACATGCTTCTGATTTTTTTCAAGCACCTGGTATTTCATTGCAAAATCATGTGAAGGGTCTACAGCACCTTCTTTAGGTAACAAATCGCGTACGTGACCGTACGAAGCTAAAACTTCAAAGCCCTTACCCAGATATTTTTTAATTGTTTTTGCTTTTGCAGGAGATTCTACAATGACCAAGCTTTTTGCCATTTGCTGTTAACTCGCGTTTTTTAACTCACCCATAGCAGGAAGTATTTAACATTTATTGTGGTTGCTAATCCAGTCTGGTTACCCAATTTTTATTTATGTTTATTCTTTAATGCAGTAAACCGGTTGCTTCATCAAATAC
>JALTLP010000394.1 GCA_027001895.1 Chromatiales bacterium
GGCAGACTGTTCCACTTCGTTCTGATGGAAAACATCGCCATAAGTCACCACACCTTGCGGGCCTTCGGTCCAGATAAGATCAAACAAACTTTTTACACCTTGCAAGTACATGGCGATGCGTTCAAGGCCATAGGTAATTTCACCGGTTACCGGTTTGCATTCCAGACCACCGACTTGCTGAAAGTAAGTAAACTGGGTGACTTCCATACCGTTTAACCAGACTTCCCAGCCCAGCCCCCAGGCACCTAAAGTGGGCGATTCCCAGTTATCTTCAACAAAACGAATATCATGAACAAGGGTGTCGATGCCCAGCATTTTGAGTGAGCCTAAATAAAGTTCCTGGATATTTTTCGGCGAGGGCTTCAACATCACCTGGAACTGGTAATAGTGTTGCAGACGGTTGGGGTTTTCACCGTAGCGGCCATCGGTTGGGCGGCGGCAAGGCTGCACGTAGGCGGTGTTCCATGGTTCCGGGCCAATGGCACGTAAAAAAGTAGCTGGGTGGAAAGTCCCGGCACCCATCTCCATATCGTAGGGTTGTAAAACAACACAGCCCTGATCTGCCCAGTACTGTTGCAAGGACATGATAAGTTGTTGAAAAGTCATGAATTATTATCCAATAAGCATAAAGCTGGCGTTAAAAATATCTTCTTGCCGGGCATTATACCTTAAACAGGCTGCCAGAATTAACTAATGCTTATGACGATTTAGGGGCAGAATTTTATAAGGTTTTACGCCAGTTCTTCAGCTTGTTTTTAATTTTCTCGGTGGCAAATATCTGGGGTTCAGAGTGGCTGTATTCTTCCTGATCTTCCCAGTTGCTCACCAACTTGGCTGCCATATTAAATGCCGCTATAAAACTTGGCGTATTTGCCAGGCTGTTTTTAAAGAAGGCCCGACCAAAATAGGTAAATTCAGCCTCGTCGGAGCAACCAAATGAAACGTGATCCGACTTTGATGCGGTCATTATTAATGTATAGTCATCTTTTAGTTGATTAATAAATCCACCCGAGTAACACGAAGACACAACAAGAACTTTCCATTTAATTCCGGTTTTTTTAATAATTTCGGATAATTTTTTTGCAGGCAGATCATTAAGTGGCAGCCCTCGAAGTGAAACACTTAATGTGTGATCGGAGGAGCCGTGGCTGGTTAAAAACAGGAATAAAATATCCTGTTGTTTATCCATTATATCTGCAATGTATTCAAGACTGCGTTCAAGGTTGGTAACAGATGCAAGGGGTACTTCTTTTACTTTCTTATGGTTATTAATAAGAGCCAGTGAGCGGCCGTTAGTACCAAACCGACTATCAAATAAATTTTTAGAAAATTCGGCTTCGTTCATAAACACATTCTGGTAGCCATAGGATGCAAAACTTACCATGTAAAGATCAATTTTATCCGGAGTGGATGGTTTTATTTTTTTTAGCGCCTGCGAGAGCAGCGCGGGCTGACTATAATAAATTTTTTCTGCATCGACACGTTTACGTTTGGACTTTTTTGCAGCAATTTTTTTTGAAGGTTTTTTTGCGCCAATATATTCACCGTATTCCCACCAGCCTTTTTGCTGTTTCTTTCGTCCTTTTGGCTTTGCCAGTGTATAAACACCATATCCATGTCGAAAACCGTCTCTGAATTCCCCCGTATACTTATTACCGCTTTTAAAAGTAATGCTGCCTTTTCCGTTGTATCTTCCATTTACAAAATCACCTTCATAAACGGCACCCTTTTTACTCAGATACTTTCCTTTGCCATTGCCTCGCCAATTTTTTATTTCACCTTCGTATTGCCCACCGTTTGCAAACTTGACGATACCGATTCCATTCATAGCATCGTTGTCGAATTGCCCTGAGTAACGTGTACCATTGCTTGATATAAACACGCCTTTACCAGACATCTTCCAGTTTTTTATTTGACCCTTGTAAGTTGATTTATCCTTGTAGGTAATTTTAATCTTGCCGGTTGCGTTTCCTTTGACAAAATCGCCCTCATATATGTCGCCATTTGCGCTTTTATAGCGACCTTTGCCGTGAAAGTTGCTGTCTTTAACTTCCCCCTGGTATTGGTCACCTTCCCTTGAAATATATAACCCCCGGCCATTCCATTCGCCATTACGGAAGTCACCTTTATAGCTTTCACCCGAAGAGTATTTTAATACTCCCTTGCCGTGCATCAGGCCAT
>JALTLP010000395.1 GCA_027001895.1 Chromatiales bacterium
CAATCGGCGTTGCGTCTTTACCGAAAGATGCGCAGGTAGAAATGGATGCTGTAATGGTTGTTGAATAAAACTTCGATTTAAAATATTAAACCACGAAGAACCCAAAGAGCACGAAGAAAATAATTATAGATTGACTATGATTAATTGATGATGTGTGTTTATAGAAAACATTTTTAATAATGTGGTTAAACAATACGGAGGTCACGAAGAAAACAATATTAATTTTACAATATGATTTTATTTAAAGAAAAATAAAATCTTTGTGCCCTTCGTGTTCTTCGTGGTTAAACATTATTAATTTAACCCCCATTACAAAAATAAAAGGTGTTGGCCCAAAGGTTGCCGAGAAGCTGGTTAAGCTTGGTATTACCTCGGCACAGGATTTATTATTTCACCTGCCCATGCGCTACGAAGACCGTACCCGCATTGTTCCCATGGGGAGTTTGCGTGTTGGTGACCACTCGGTTGTTCAGGGTAAAATCGAACTCACCGAAATAAAATTTGCGCGCAAACGTATGCTGGTTAGTCATATTCGTGACGCTAGTGGTTCTCTGGTTTTGCGCTTCTTCCATTTTAGTAATGCACAAAAACAAAGCCTGGTGCGTGGTAAAACCATTCGTTGTTTTGGTGAAGTGCGTCGCAGTGGTGGCCGTCTGGAAATGGCTCACCCGGAATATACTATCTTAACTGAATCACAAGCAGAAGCCGATATTTCTCAGGCGGTTGAAGAAACCTTAACACCGGTTTACCCGGTCACCGAAGGTTTACATCAGATTAGTTTACGAAACATGGTAAACCATGCGTTTAAGTTATTAAAAAATGGCCAGCTATCATTAGAAGATTACCTGACACCTGAGCTGCTGCAAAAATACCAGTTTAGTTCACTGGCCGAGTCTTTACAGTTTATACACTACCCAACGCCCGATGTTTCTTTGTCTGATATAGAAGACAGTAAACACCCGATGAAGCAGCGGCTTATCTTTGAAGAACTGCTTACCCATATATTAAGTTTGCGCCAGTTACGCCAGCGAGTAAAAGAAGATACCGCCTGTGTTATAAAACCGGCTAACAGCTTTAATAAAAAATTTATCGATAACCTGCCCTTTGCCTTAACGAATGCACAGCAAAAAGTAAGCGAAGATATCCAGGCCGATTTACTTAAATCCTATCCAATGCAACGTTTAGTGCAGGGTGATGTGGGTTCGGGTAAAACCGTGGTAGCAGCGCTTGCTGCCTTGCAGGTGATTGAGTCAGGTTATCAGGTAGCAATAATGGCACCAACCGAAATACTTGCCGAACAACATTATAAAAACTTTTGTAACTGGTTTGAACCGCTGGGCATTAATGTCGCCTGGTTAAGCGGTAAGTTAAAAGCGGCACCTCGCAGAGAAGCTTTAAGTAAAATAGCCAATGCAGATGCAGCGATTGCTGTGGGGACCCATGCCTTGTTTCAGGACGATGTGCAATTTAAGACCCTGGCGTTGGTGATAATTGATGAACAACATCGTTTTGGTGTACATCAACGCCTGGCACTGCGTGATAAAGGTGCGACTAAAAATAATAATGGTAATGACACCGCACCGCATCAATTAATAATGACAGCAACGCCTATCCCGCGAACACTAAGCATGACAGCTTATGCCGATTTAGATTGCTCCATTATTGACGAACTCCCACCGGGTAGAACGCCGGTTGATACCGTTGTATTACCTGACAGTCGCCGGGTAGAAATAATTGAGCGAATTATTAAAGCCTGTCATCAGGGGCGACAGGTTTACTGGGTATGTACCTTGATAGAAGAGTCCGAAGTGTTGCAATGTCAGGCAGCCGAAGATACTTATAACGAATTAAAAGATGCCTTTCCTGATTTAAAGTTAGGGCTTGTCCATGGCCGAATGAAGCCGGATGAAAAAGAACAGGTTATGTCTGCCTTTAAAGCCGGTAAGTTACATTTGTTAGTTGCAACAACAGTGATTGAAGTGGGTGTGGATGTGCCGAATGCAAGCTTAATGGTTATCGAAAATGCAGAACGTTTAGGTTTATCTCAACTGCATCAACTGCGTGGTCGCGTTGGTCGTGGAGAACAGGCCAGTGCCTGTGTATTAATGTATCACGGCCAGCTTTCACAAAATGCGCGCACTCGTTTGGAAACCATGCGTAAAACCAATGACGGTTTTAAAA
>JALTLP010000396.1 GCA_027001895.1 Chromatiales bacterium
CAGGTTCATGGTGGTTTGGCGTGAAGTCATTTTGATCTGAAAATGCGGATTGTTGATGTTGAGGCCCTTGTTGGGAAACATTCACATTACCCAGATCGAGCCCTTGTTGTTCAAACATTTCTCGTAGCCGTGGAATAGCCGATTCGATGGCTTCTTTTGCGGTCGCATTACTAACATGGAATACAATGTTTGCCTGTTGATCTTTGGCAATATGCAGGCGAACATCAAGATTACCCAGTTCCGGTGGATCCAGCCTGATATCTGCACGCTGTATGTTATTGTTTACCATCCAGTTTATACGCTCCCCCAGATGGGCGTTAAATTGTGGATTATCCGGACTCACTGTTATTGGCGGTAAAACAGCTTCAGACGAGGTCATGGTTAAACTCTGATTAACCATAATACCCGGTGCTGAACCACTCAACACCGCGTTATCAAAAGAAGCTGTTTTATCAGGCTGTGCCTGTTGCATTAACTGGCTTAATACCTGAGCATTAAGTTGTTTTATATTTGGTAAATTCTTTTCAGTAAAATTCGTTGTTAACTGGCTGGTAAATAAATCACTGTCCAGCTCTGCACCCTGCTTAATTGCCAGAGGATTTTCATCTGCTGGCAGTAACGCAGTAACGCTGCTGCTAAATCGCCCTTCAACAGGAATATTGGCCGCAAGCAGTGCATCAGGCTTGTTGCCCTGTGCTGTGGCAAGCTGTTTGATTTGCTGCAAAGGCGGCAATTGTTTGCCGTTAACTTCGGTGGCTACGGCGTTTGTCGCAAGTAACTCGTTAATCCCCGGTAGTGCTTGTTGTTCTGCTGTTAGCTCGGCTAACTGTTCTGCAGACAGGCGGGTATCGGCTGACAGAGCATTTAAAATCTCTGTAAAATCAGTGGTTTGATCTTCAGGTAAAGTGCTTTGTGCGAGCTTGTTTGAGCCGCTAGCAGACGATGCTGGTGCGGATTCGCTAACAATTTGTGCTGATATTGCGGCTTCTGACACTTTACACTCTTAAAAAAATTTTTTCGACAAAATGATAATTGCAAATGCTATGCCAGAACGGGAACAGGCTTCAGGTTTAGATTGAATTGGGGCTTTTTTTACAGGGCCGATCATCCGCTTCTTTCTGCTCTCGATTGTCGTCCTGTTTTACTTCTATTTTCCGGTAACGCTCAACCGTGGTATTCATAATTTCGGTTTTCATATGAACATGCTGCCAGATTTTTTTTGACTGCTCACATTGTTGCTGTGATTCCAGTATCTGGATTTGTTGCTGACTGATCGCCTTTTCAAGCCCTTCGATAAAACGCTTATAAGTTTGCATTGCAGAAACGTCCATGCCCTGCTGGCCTTCCTGGTTTAAACGGTTTAGATATTCCTGTCGGTATTGTTTGAGTGATTCAAGTTTTTTTAAATTTTCAGCATGAACCCGGTTTGACGTTCCCAGCGCCACCGCTGCAGCCTGCTCTTTGTTCCTGGCCAGATCTGCGAGGGTTGAGAAACGTTGTGACTTTTTCATTATTGCAAACTCACAATTGGGTCAATGTATTATAAATAATAGCAAATATTGCGCCATTCAGAACTCGATTTATGGAAGCAAAACACCAGCAGGATTTGCAATATTGTCCTGTTCATCACTTGCTGTGCTGGTAGTGGTAGCGCCATTGGCAGCATCCTGATCAGGCATCGGTGCAAACGGGTCGGTGGTTTGTAATGCCGTCTGTGTCTGTTCCATCAACTCGTATATTTCGACCAGTCTTTGTAAACTTTCGGCATACGTTGTCGGGTCATCCATGTCCTGCTTTAAAAATTCCATTAATGCAGGGTGTAATGCTATCGCCTGATCAACACGGCTGTCTGAACCTGCTGTATAGGCACCTATAGTAATAAGGTCTTCGTTCTTTTTATAGGTTGAATAAATCTGTTTAAATTTTTGAACAACGCGCAGATGTTCCTTATCTATAATATCAACCATTGCCCGACTTATTGAGGCTTCTATATCTACCGCAGGGAAATGCCCGGACTCTGCAAGTTCACGCGATAAAACAATATGCCCATCGAGTATTGCCCGGCTTGCATCGGCAATCGGATCCATTTGGTCATCGCCTTCGGTTAACACCGTGTAAAAGGCAGTAATCGAACCTTTACCTTTTTCAGCATTACCTGCACGTTCTACAAGTTGTGGTAAGCGACCAAAGACAGAAGGTGGATAACCTTTCGTTGCCGGAGGCTCGCCTATCGCCAATGCGATTTCGCGTTGCGCCTGAGCAAAGCGGGTTAAGGAGTCCATGAGTAATAAAACATTCTTACCCTGATCACGGAAATACTCTGCAATACTGGTAGCAAGAAAAGCACCGTGTAAACGCATAACCGGTGTCTGGTCAGCCGGTACGGCGACCACAACGGCGCGTGCCATACCCTCCTCGCCTAAAATGTTATTGATAAAATCATTGACTTCACGGCCACGTTCACCAATCAGACCAACGACAATAACATCGGCCGTGGTGTAGCGCGTCATCATGCCTAGCAAAACACTTTTACCCACACCACTGCCAGCAAATAAACCGAGTCGCTGGCCACGACCAATTGAGAGTAATGAATTAATAGATCGCACGCCAACATCCAGGGGTTCGGTTATTGGTGCGCGGTTTAACGGGTTAATTGGCTTTCCTGTTAACGGAACCGTTTCGGTTGTGTTTAAATGACCTTTACCATCCAGCGGCCTGCCGGTGCCGTCCAGTACCCGACCCAGCAAATTGTCACCAACAGCAACTTCGTAAATTTTACTGGATGGGATAACTCGCGCATTAGGTTGAATACCGTGAATACTGCCAGTTGGCATCAGATATAGTCGTTCACCATTAAAGCCTACAACTTCTGCTTCGATGGATTCACCGTTTAAACTCTCAACTTCACAACGCACACCAACGGCTGCCTGACAGCCCAGTGCTTCAAGTGTCATTCCTACCATCCGGGTAATTTTACCTTCGACGATCATGGATGATGATGCCGGCATACGTGCCTGGCAATCAGACAGTTTCTGTACCCAGTTATGCTGATGCTTTAAACGCTGTTTATTAAACGGATCAGGATTAGTCATCGTCATCACTATCAAGTAAATCATCGAGTTCAGGCATTATCTTTGCTGAATCCTGTTGAGAATTTTCAGTTTGTTCAGTATCAGCAGTTTGTTCGCTGTCTGAATAAACATTTAAATCTGAGGTTCGTTCGCCACCCAGCAGGCTGGCAATAATCCGGTTAAGCCTTGTTTCAACACTGGCATCAATATAAGACTGTCCAGCCTGTAAACGGCAGCCACCACGTGATAATAAGGGATCGTCTATCAGCCGCCAGGGTTGTGATTCATCATCATGATTGATAGAAAGCGCCTCTCTGACCAGTGCAACATCTTCCGGGTGTAAATAAATATTAACCTTTCGTTCTGCTATAGGCAGTGATGCCATGGCTTCTCGCACAACAGCAACAATCTGCCCCGGTTCAGTATGCAGTTCTCGCCTGATTAACTGGCCGGTTACCGCCATCGACAGGTGAAACAGTTGGTCAGTTACTATCTCATCGAGATCGTCCAGTGGACGATTCAGAAATTTTAAAATCTTGTCGAGATGTTCACAGCGACTTGTCACTTCCTTTTGTGCTTTTTTAAGTCCTTCATCGTATCCGGCTTTTAAACCTTCCTGATAGGCTGCTTCTTCAATTTTTTCTATATCTTCGGCTGTTGGTAATTCTGGTTGCTTTTGTTTTGTGCCATCGACAACATTGGGTAACTCCCATTTTTCATAGGCTGATTCAGCCTCAGCGGATTCAGCCGAAATAATATGTGTAGTTGTCGGCTTAGACAAATTCTTCTCCACCACCACCGCCTAATGAAATTTCACCCGCATCTGCCATTCGTCGGGCAATGGCCAGTATTTCTTTCTGTGCTGTTTCAACATCGCTTAAACGTACCGGGCCTTTTGATTCAAGGTCATCACGTAGCATTTCACCGGCACGCTTGGACATATTTTTAAATATTTTCTCTTTAATTTCCTCGTCAGCACCTTTTAATGCAACAATAAGGTTTTCTGATGAGATTTCCCTTAACAGCGACTGAATACCACGGTCATCCACATCAACAAGATTATCAAATACAAACATCAGTTCCTGGATACCGTCACCCATTTCCGGATCATTTTCCCGAACACCTTCAAGTATTTCACTTTCAACCGAGCTTTCCATAAAGTTAAGTATGTTCGCTGCGGTTTTAAGACCACCGACACCGGATGATTTAATGCTGTCTGCATTACCGGAAAACTGTTTTTCAAGAACTTCATCAAGTTCATTCATTGCGCTGGGTTGAATACCATCGAGTAATGCGATTCGCATTAATGCATCAACCCGCATATTTTCCGGAATTGCAGCCAATATTTCAGCAGCCTGATCCGGTTCAAGATAGGATAAAACAATGGCAATGATCTGCGGATGTTCCAGTCGAATAATATCGGCAATCGCCCTGGGTTCCATCCACTTTAGTTGTTCAATGCCCTTGGATTTGCGTCCAAGTAAAATACGATCCAGTATACTGCCTGCATTGTCCTTACCCAGCGCACTTTCAAGCACGTTACGCAAATAGTCTTCGTTACCAACACCCAGTGCAGTATGTGTTTCCACTTTATCAACAAAGTTTGATAACACATCAGAGACAGTACTTTTATCAATACCATCAATCTGTGCCATGGCTTCACCAATTTTCTGCACTTCTTTTGGTGACATATGCTTTAAAACTGCTGCCGCATCCTCCTCACCAAGAGTCAACAGAAAAACTGCCGCCCGTTCAACACCTGTCAATTTTTTTGCTTCAGCCATTTATTTACAACTTTTTAAACTGTTCATTATGTTTTATTCATCCGAGATCCAGTCCTTAACAACCTGTGCAACCCGCTTGGGTTCTTCTGCTGCAAGCGATTTTGCTGCGACCAGATCGTTTTCATATACCGGCAGTTCTTCCAGCAAAGCCGCGCCATCGGCACCACTTAAAGTTAACTGATCTTCTGCCACGTCTTCTTCAACATCGGCAGCCGGTTTATAACTGGCAAGACTTCTGAACGTTGGCTTTAAAACACCAAAAATAAGAAAGAGTACAGCGAAGCCAGCAAGCGCCTGCTTAACAACACTCCAGAACCAGCTCTGTTCCCAGACAGGAATTTCAGGCAAGGCTTCAGGTGATTCTTTCTCAATAAAACCGCTGTTAACAACATTAACTGTGTCACCACGTAACGCATTAAAACCGATTGCTTCTCTTACCAGGGTAGTCAGTTTATTTAATTCTTCAGGCGTATACTGGGTTCGAACTGTTTCACCTTTCTTGTTAACACTCACTTTGTCATCAACAACAACCGCAACGGACAGTTTACGAAGTGTTGTGGGTGACTTCTTCGTATGGTTAATCGTTCTGTCTAATTCATAGTTTAAGGTTGATTTACGCTGATTCTTACTCGGAGGTTGCGTGCTTGTTGTATTTGTCTGATTGGCTGTTGCCTGCTCCGGCGCTGTTCCTGCTGCGGGAGGCTCGTTTGATAAGGCACCGGGAATTCCAGCATTAGCATTACTGCCAACGGACTGTTCTTCAAAACGTTGTTCACTGCGAACCGCTGAAGGATCAGGAGTAAATAATTCAGAGGTGCTTTCTGAATGGGTAAAATCAATATCGGCAACAACCTGTGCTCGCACTTTATTATCACCAACAATGGGTGCAAGTATACTTTCAATACGTTTAATATAATGTTGTTCCAGCCGGGTGGTGTATGCAAACTGTGATTCGGCTATGGTAAATTCATCCTGTTCACCATTATCAGTTAACAGATTACCACTTGAATCAACAATGGTGACATCGTCAACGGATAAATCTGAAATACTTGAAGCTACCAGATGAGTAATGGCAACAATATGACGCTTGGGTAATTTGTAACCGGATGCCAGCTCCAGCATGACTGATGCACGGGCTTTTTTCTGGTCACGTATAAACACTGTATCTTTAGGCAAGGCCAGGTGTACCCGGGTGTTTTTTACTGCCGCAATGGTATTAATAGTACGGGCCAGCTCTTCTTCCTTAGCGCGATGATAACGTGCATTTTGCAGAAAAGTACTGGTTCCAATACTTTCATCTTTTTGTAACAGTTCAAAACCAACACCACTGCCTTTAGGATAACCTTCTGCAGCAAGTTCTATCCGTGCCTGCTGTACCTTGTCATTTTCGACAAGAATACTCCCCGATGCCAGGTCGATTTCGTATTTCACTCCCATTCTCTTTAGAACCTGAACAACATCATTGCTGTCTTTTGCTGATATATTTGAAAAAAGCACACTGTAATCCGGTTCCTGTGACCACAGGACAATACCAATTCCCACCGCAATACTTGCAGCCAGTCCTATTAGTAGCCCAACCTGTCTGACAACCGGGAGTTCTGACATGCCAACAAAAGTATTGCTGACATTATCTGTTTTAGTAAGATCCATTTTTGTTACCTTATTGCATTCTCAAATAATTAATTATACGTTTTAGTTAACAACCCGCTATTAAACCGGCATATTCATTATTTCCTGGTATGCCTGTAACAGTTTATTTCTAACCTGAACCATAGCCTGAAATGAAACATCAGACTTTTGCAAAGCCAGCATAACTTCAGAAACCTGCACATTCGGATCGCCCTTCTGAAATGCTTCTGCAAGTTTGTTTGCCTGCGTCTGCGTTTCATTTACCTTGTTAACGGAATCTTTTAAAACCGTGGCAAAGCTATTCTGTGAATCATTGCCAGCTTCACCACCAACCCTGCTGATGTCTGGTGAAGCGATAGTGTTTTGCAGGCCTTTGGCCTGCAATGACATTGCACGCATTTGTGCCAGTAGATCATCAACGCCTATAGTATTACTCATAATTTAACCCTCTATTAAACTTCTGTGTTTAAATTATTCATCGTGCGACAGCAGGTATTTCAACACCTTCTTTTCGCATTCGCGCCAATTTATAACGTAATGTTCGCTGACTGATACCCAGCTTTTCTGCCGTGTCCTTTCGACTTCCTTTTGTTTCCCTGATTGCTTTCAAAATAATATCCCATTCATGAAAGCGCAGGCCACCATTTAAAGACGAAGCCTGTTGCGTTTCATTTTCAATCGCTTCTTCCTGTGCATCCTCTGTCGGATTAAAATCCTGTGGCTGTTCCGTTGCATTGTTTTTTGCTGTAGCAAAACTGTTCTGCTGTAGTTGTTCAGGGAAATAAATATCTTTCTCGGTAATTTCTGAATGCTTATGCAGAATTACTGCGCGTTGTATTACGTTATCCAGTTCACGAACATTTCCCGGCCAGCCGTAATCCTGAAGCTTGCTTTTTGCCTTTGCGGTTATAGTCGGTATGGCAACGCCCATCGACCTGGCCGTTTTGGAAATAATATGCTCCGCTAATGGAACAATATCGTTTGTTCTGTCACGTAAAG
The DNA here is from genome assembly GCA_027001895.1 of Chromatiales bacterium. GTDB lineage: Bacteria > Pseudomonadota > Gammaproteobacteria > UBA6429 > Thiohalophilaceae > SZUA-37. The sequence continues at coordinate 7,484 of JALTLP010000396.1, forward strand.
CAGAAATATGTAACGGAAACACATTTAAACGGTAATACAGATCTTCACGGAACTTGCCCTGCTTTACTTCTTCAAGCATATTCCGGTTTGATGTTGCCAGTACACGAACATCAAGCTCGATAAGCTTGTTGCCGCCAAGTCGTTCGACTTCACGTTCCTGCAGTACTCGCAGTATCTTGGCCTGTAAACCCAGATCCATTTCTGAAATTTCATCAAGCAACAAAGTCCCCCCCTGCGCCTGCTCAAATTTTCCAGGACTCGATTTATATGCTCCGGTATATGCTCCTTTTTCATAACCAAATAAAGTTGCTTCGAGCATGTTTTCCGGTATTGCTGCACAGTTAATTGCTATAAACGGTTGTTCAGAACGAGTGGAGTGTTTATGTATATACTGGGCGACAACTTCCTTGCCTGTACCACTTTCACCTGTAATCATGACGGTTGCATCATTAGGTGCTACACGTTTTGCAATTTCAAAAACATTTTTACTGTTTTCATCTGCCGCTATCACATCATCCTCATTTAAACCGGCATATCCGATATACCGTTCAACCATGTTTACCAGCACTTCAGCTTCAAACGGTTTAACCAGATAATCCACCGCACCGTTTTGCATGGTTGATACTGCCTGTTCAATACTGCCATAGGCTGTCATTAACATAACCGGTACTTCCGGCTTTTCTTCCTTGATTTTTCCTAACAGGCTGGTTCCCTCCATGTTGGGCATATGAATATCACTAATAACCAGGTCGACATCTTTTTTTTCTATAAAACGCAGTGCTTCAACGCCGTCACTCACTGACTCTACCTTGTAACCGGCACATTCCAGTGTGTCACTGAGTGCTTCGTTTAACGCATTATCATCTTCTACTACTAATACGGTTGCTCTGTTCATGTTATTGCCCTTAACTTATTAACTGTGCTTTATGCTGTTTGCTTGATATTCAGGCTTTGATCACCTTCATATAACGGAATTTCAAGATTAAATCGTGTGCCGCTTGGCTCTACCTGCTCAACGCTGATCTCGCCATTGTGTGCATGTATCACCGCACGAACCACGGCAAGCCCCAACCCGGTACCATCTGAACGGGTTGTAAAAAAGGGTTCAAAGACACTGTCGAGGTCTTCGGGTTTAATTCCTACACCATTGTCTTCTATCTGAATAAGGATATGATTTGTATCGGTTAACGATGTTTTTAATATAAGGTGGCCGTTTTTATCCATTGCCTGTATTGCATTAACAAACAGGTTAATTAACGAGCTGATTAACATCTGGCG
>JALTLP010000397.1 GCA_027001895.1 Chromatiales bacterium
CTGCCAATGGTAATGCCGTTAATGCTGCACCCACTGCGGCAAATGCAATTTTGTTTTTCAATTTTAAAGTACTCATTATTTATCCTCCGGGATAAGCTTAGTTGTTAATATATTTTTTATTATTATTTAGTGTTTAATATAGCTGTATACTTTATATATACAAGCAGATATCTGAATCGCCTGCAAACTCGAAGAATTTTGCAGCACCGGCGTAATCAACACCATCGATCAGTTCTGATTGTGTGAAGTCAAACAGGTCTACCGTCATCTGGCAGGCCGTCAATTTTACGTCAGCTTCTACACATAACTCGCGTAATTCCTCCAGGCTTGCGACACCCTTACCTTTCATTTTTGACTTCATCATCATCGTCATAATGCTCTGCATACCGGGAATAGCCGTACCAATAACAGGGAACCACTTGTCCATCCCCATTGGCATTGGCATACCCGGGTTACCTAAAGGACTCACCTGAAGATTCATTTTCTTTTTTAACAACTGCAGGCCATAGAAAGTAAAAAATATTTCTACGTCATAGCCTAATGCGGCAGCGGTTGATGCTAATATAAACGGAGGATAACCCCAGTCTAACGTGCCTTTTGTGGCAATAATTGCTAGTTTTTTGTTGCTCATTATTCAACCTGTTAAGTGTGGTTTTTAATTGGGTAAAAGTGTACCCAGCGATGTGACGTAGTTCTGTGCGTATTCGCACTTAAGCCCAAAATAAACAATTTTGTTTTTCGCTGTAATGTATCCAACCGTACAGACGGGGTGAAGGCCCTTTGCATACCATGCCGGACTATTAAAAAACCAGCCGTTTAACTAACCGATAAAAATTACAGAGAGCCACTATGAAACGTCAAAAAACACTGTTATCACTTGTTTCTGCTATTGTATTAATAAGCAGCTATCTATATTCCGGCCTGGCGGCCAGTGCAGAAACGCACTATAAACCTTTTATTCTTGCACAAACTTTAAATTCAACCGACTTAAACAGTGCGGTATCGGATGTAAAGGCCAAACTGCAAAAAGCCGGTTTTGAAGTTGCCGGAGAATACAGCCCCTACTCAACAACTCATATTGTTGTGGTTACCAATGACAGGTTACGCCAACATGCCACCCAGTCCGAAAACGGTGGCTATGGCGCAATTCAGCGAATCAGCCTGACCCAGGTGGGTAATACTATCCAGATTGCCTTTACCAACCCAACTTATATGGCCCATGCCTACCGCATGAAAACCGATCTTGCCGATATAAGCCAACAACTAAAAGACGCGCTGGGTTATGAAAAAGACTACGGTTCTGACGAAGGTTTAACCAAAGACGACTTACGCGACTACCAGTATAAAATTATGATGCCGGATTTTACCGACAAAGTAGAACTTGCTGAATACGGTAGCCAGGCAGAAGCCCTTAAAGCGGTGAATAAAGCACTGCAAAAAAATGATGGTAATGTTTCTAAAGTTTACCAGGTTGACCTGCCCGGTAAAGAACAAAGCGTGATTGGTGTGCATATGCAGGAGAATCAATTTACCGATTGCAGCAGTGACAAGTTTATTATGAGTAAGATTGATTTTAAAAAAATAAAATCAAGTGCCCACCTGCCCTATGAAATGCTGGTTAAAAATGGCAATGTTTATGCGTTGTTTGCCGAGTTTAGAATTGCGATTAGCTTCCCGGATCTTTCTATGATGGGAGACAACAGCTTCTTTTCAATTATGTGTGCGCCGGGCTCTATCCAGAAGGCTCTGACCTTTGCTGCGGGTGGCACACCGGAGGATTAATTTTACATTTGTTATTTTTCAGGTGGGCACGTTCGTGCCCACTTTCTTTTTTTGCCGATGTGAAGATATAACGTGGCAATCTTGTTTGTTATTACCACTCAGGCTGTAATCCAGATAATATAATAAAAGCATTTCGCCTCGCGCTAACGCGCAGCTTTTATTTTAAGCAGGCTTTCGCGCCTGTAGGTGAGGTACTTTTCCTTGCTTGTTATTGCGAGCTCACGAAGTGAGCGTGGCAATCTTTATTTATATTTTTTAATGGTGTTTTTCCGTGCCAGCCTGGCACGTCCCCCTTTCTTTTGTTTGCCCAAAAGAAAGGGGTGAAAGAAAAGGGCACCCCTAATCGCAAAACGTTCATCGGACTGTGGTTAATGCT
>JALTLP010000398.1 GCA_027001895.1 Chromatiales bacterium
AACTTACAGGACGAACAAACTCCAGGTTTTTCCAGAAATTTTACAAATTATTTTTAAAATAAAATAAATACAAGGCTACTGCCAATTCCCCATTAAAATAAAAGCTGCCCAGAAATACGGGTGCTGATAGGTTGCCGCCGGATTTTTTAAACCACTGATAATTTCACAACCCTTAGACAGGTTAGCCGAAACTTTTTGTGCAGCAACTTTACCCCGGATAAAATCAAGCTGACTTTTACGTAAAGCCGCCGCCTTAGTCATACCTTTATTACGGTAAGCATAAAATTTTTGCATTAAGGTACCCGTGCTACAATCAGCCACTTTCCACAAGCTTGCCAGTACAGCTTTTGCCCCCTGGCGTTGTACCAGTGTAGCCAGGCCTTCAATCTCCCGACCATCTGCATAGCGATCATTTAGCGCTGTTTCACAGGCAGATAAAGTGAGTAATTCGATATTCGAAAAATCATAGTTGGCACTGCGTATTGATGCCAGATCAAGGCGTTTGCCATCGCCCAGCAAAAGAAATGAATCTTCTTCGGTACCGGGTTTAAACTCATAATGCGTTGCTATATGTTCTGTATTAAAATTTTCAGCAAGCAGAGACTTAAAGCGGTTTTTTGTAAATTTTTCGTTTACATAGATTTTACCATTGAACACTCCACTGATGTCTTGCGGATTTTGTTTTATTATATTATCCAGCTCAAAGGGCACCATAGGCAGCGGGGCAAACTTACCCAGTTGTTTGCTTACTCCCAGCCCGGCTATCGTCCATGCCGACTTTGTATTTTTTACTGCACGCAACGATGCGGAATACTGACTTATCGCATACTTCTCAACAAGGAACTGCTTGCCATCATATAATACTGACAAAGGGATATAACGCAAGCTGCCTTTCTTATACAACAGCAGCGTATTAATCGCTTGCTGTTTTAAGCTCTGTTCAACAGGCGAAATCAACCATTGGTATATTTTTTTTGAAACCGCGTGATAATCTTTATCGGGCCGACTGATTTGTGTCTTAAGCTTCCACACAGCCTGGCGTAGCTCCCTGCGGGTAACCGCTACTTTTTCTGAAAACTCTCCCTTACTCGTGCGTACAATTATTCTTAAGCTGTTATCCAGCTGGATAAAATAAATAATCGCAATATTTTTACCCGCATTTTTAAAGAATGACTTTTTTATAACCGTTGCAGGTATAAAAGACTGCCCCGCTTGCTTGCTGTTATTGCTAAAAGCGACATTAATATCATGCAATACTTTTTTAAACTCTGCCTGAACCTGTTTAACCTGTGCTTTTAACAGGATTAATTGTTTCTTTTGTTGTTCTGTTCTAAAACCAGCGGGAACACGCTTTATCTCTGTGAGCTGCTTGTCGACTTCTATTTTATGTTTACTTATAAGCTTTAGCTTATTAAACTGTGTCTGCTCCAGCATGCTTAACTGCGAATAAGTCCTGCGTGGATCACCGCTACTGGCACGACGAATAAAGTTAAAGTATTCATCCTCTTTTAACATAGCAAGCACCTGCTCTGCTTCGGCAAGCCGCCCGGCATCAATTAACCAACCAGCAAGTACTTCATAATTTTCCTGCTGGCTTGCAACAAATGCCTTTTGTAATGACTTGTCTGTATTCACCAGCGCACCACGAACAGATTGCATAGTATTAACAGCCTGCTTACCAAAAAATACCGCTTCTGCAACCCGCTTTTGTGCATAACGAATTTTTGCCAGCAATGAATAGCTTCGTATCAGCATATAAGGTGAGCTTTTGGTATTGGCAATGGTTAATGCATCAAATGCATTACTTGCCGCTAGCTGATATTTGCCTTGTTTAAGCAATACCTCGGCAAGACGAATTTTTGTATATCCAATAATCGGGTGATAGGCTGGGTATTTTTTTATATTATCGGCAAGCACTTGCCGGTATATCTGTTCAGCCTTTTTAAACTGCTTGAGTTCCAGATAGGTTAAGCCAAGATTAATTTTCGCCAGGTTTTTATCTACACGCAGTTCAACCGGAATATTCATCTGGAAAGTATTCAATAATAGAAAACTGTCTTTTAACAGCTTTTGTGCTTTTTTATACTGGCCAGTTGCAATATAAGTTTCGGCCAGACTGTTCATCGCAAAAGCAGTAGCCGCGCTTGTTG
>JALTLP010000399.1 GCA_027001895.1 Chromatiales bacterium
GAAATAAGATTGCCACGCTCACTGCGTGCGCTCGCAATGACAAGCATAGAAAAGCATCTCGCCTCGTAAGTTCGCAATGCCCGTTTTTGTCGTTGCGAGGAGTGAAACGACGAAGCAATCTGTTTTTTTAATTTACAGCAAGATTGCCGCAGTCACGTTGTTGCTTCGCAATGACAATCAACTAAAAGTGCTTTATACATACAGGCTCATGCCTGCATAAAATAAAGGCCAGGCTTTGGAGTAAAAAAGTTTATCCTGTATTGCGCATACCCGCTGCAATGGCATTAATTGAACGCAGTAGAGGGTCAAGCCAGGCTTGTCTTTGTTGTTCGCTTAACGATTCATTACGGAAGTTGCGCAGTAACTTAAACTGAATATAACTGAGTGGGTCAAGATAAGGGTCTCGACGTTTAAGCGATAAGGCTAACATTGGCGTTTCGGCCATGAGTTCGTCTATCTCCGCAATTTTCAGAACATTCTCACAAGTGCGGCGGTATTCTTCTGCAATTTTATTGTAAACCTGCTGTGCCGTTACCTGGTTTAAACAAAGTGACTTATATTCATTTGCAATGCCCATATCACCTTTAAACAATGCCATCTGGGTATTACTCAATAATGCGCGGAAAAAAGGCCAGTTATGATACATATCGCGTAAAGATTTGAGGTTTTCAGGATCTTTTTCCAGCCAGTTATTTAAAGCAAAACCAATACCGTACCATGCGGGCAAGGTATGACGGGATTGTGCCCAGCCGAACACCCAGCCGATTGCGCGAACCGATGATTTTGAACGGTCACCTTTTTTACGGTGTGAAGGCCGTGAACCAATGTTCATCAGGCCAATTTCTGAAACCGGTGTGGCTTCGTAGAAGTAGTCGAGGAAGCCTTCGGTGTTATCGGTCAGATTGCGATAGTGTTGTTCGCCCTGAGCCGCTAACTCGGTCATAATTTTGCTGTATTCGGGTTTGTCTTTTTGTGGTTGGCTCACAAGATGGTTACTGGCCTTTAATAAACCGGTAATGCCCATGGTCAGTTCATAAATGGCTGTTTCAGGATGGCTGTATTTATATGAAAGCACTTCACCTTGTTCGGTAAATTTAATACCGCCATGCACAGTGCCATCAGGCTGCGATAAAATAGATTCATGTGTTGGGCCACCACCGCGACCAATTGTACCGCCACGACCGTGGAACAGGTTCAAACGGATATTACGTTTGGTTGTAATGGCAGAAATTTGTTGTTGTGCCTGATACAGGTTCCAGACCGAAGCAAGAATACCGCCGTCCTTGCAGGAGTCGGAGTAACCGAGCATGACTTCCTGTGTATTGCCGGAGGCTTTTAACAGCTCGGCATATACCTTGTTATCCAGCAGGCGGTTCATTACCGGGTCGATATGTTTTAAATCTTCAATGGTTTCAAATAAAGGTGAAACTTTGATCTGGCAAAATGCTTTACCGTCTTTAAATCCACTCAAGTTTGCAAGCCAGGCCAGGTACATCACTTCCATAATGTGGCTGGCTTCGTGTGTCATCGAGATAACGTAACTACCAAGCACATTCGGGCTGACATTTTCGCGCATTTCCTGAATAACATTGAATATCTGCAATGTTTCGGCAGACATGTCAGTAAGTTTGGTTGTATCAACCTTTGGTGGGGTAGAAGTTGAAATAATTTCTGCCAGTGTTTTTATACGCTGTTCTTCATCGAGTGATTCATAGTCAATATTGTTGGTTTGTTTAAGAATTTCCAGAACGGTCTGGCTATGAATAGTTGATTCCTGACGAATATCCAGGTGGCATAAATAAAAACCAAAGGTTTCAACCAGTCGAATTAAATCTTTTAAGCGTCCATTGGCAACAATCTCATCACCATGGCTGATAAGTGAGTCCCGAATCAGTAAGAGATCATTTAAAAATTCGGATTCATCTTTGTAACCAAAAAATTCTTTATTCGCCTGTTCCAGTTCAAGACCGGCCTGAATTTTATTCAGGTTGGACTTAAGTCGGAAAAACATAAACCACAACTTACGTCGGTAAGGTTCCTTGCTATAACGTGTAGGTTTGTCGGCAAAGGCTCCGCTATACAGTTTTTCGTCCTGTTCAAGGCTTCTGGTAAAAGCTTCGTCAGGGGTGCACAGTTGATAGGAATGGGTGATTACATGAGTTAAATCGGTTATGCGTTGTAAGTATTCGGTAAGTACCTGACGGTTATGTAAGAATATCGCTTTACGGGTGGTTTCCGGTTTAACAAACGGGTTACCGTCACGGTCACCGCCTATCCACGAACCAAACTGGAAAAAGCTAGGCACTTTAATTTTATGGTTGTCGTATTGTCGGTCAAGCGCGTGTTCAAACTGGCGATAAACCTCGGGAATGGCATTAAACAAACATTCACGATAATAAAACAGGCCGTTTTTAACTTCGTCGATAACGGTGGGCTTGTCGGTTCTTACTTCATTGGTTTTATACAGTATCTGTATTTCGCGCTTTAATTGCTGGGTAATTTCGTTACGGTGAAATTCATCCAGGCTATCGTTGTTTAGCTTTTCACTGACCGCAAAAATACGCTGTAGTGCTTCCTGTATGGTGCGTCTTTTTGATTCGGTTGGGTGTGCAGTAAAAACCGGTGTATAGGTGAGTTCATTTAAAAGTGTTTGTACTTTTTCTTCGGAAAGATTCTGGGCTTTTAATTCACAAATGGTTGTATCGAACGAACCTTGCCACTGGAAACCAAGCTCGCTGACAAAGGTTTTTCGGTATTTGTGTAAAAAGTCTTCTTCGGCAATATTCACCAGGCTAAAGTAAAGGCTGAAAGCACGTACTACGTGGGTAACGGTTTGCTCGTCAAGCGACTCGATAAGTTCTACCAGTTCTTTGCGCTGATTGGAATCATCTTTCTGGCGTAAGCTGATATGCCCCTGACGTAAAGCTTCAACGGCAGAAAAAACTTTCTCTCCGGCATGGTCACGCAGGACGTTACCAAGGATGTTGCCGAACAGTTTTACCCGGGCTCGCAGGGATTCATCATTTACCTGGTTATTTTTAGAATCAGGCTTTACAGGCTTGCATTTTACTTCAGCGTTCATACATTCTCTTTTGTGTGTATTTCGGTCAAAGCGCGCATTATACCTAATTAAGCCGCAAGATTTAGGCGTAAATCCTTAAAATATCTGAATTCCTTAAAAATATGACGGTTTAGGGATTATTCTCAGCTTCGATAAAGTCTTTATTTTTCATAAAGCTGGCCGGCATGCTATTATTTTGAGCATTATTTATTTTTATAAGGATAGCCAATGGCCTTGCTGGAATTACCTGCGTTCAAAGCATTATCTGAGCATTGGGAAACTGTGCATAAATTGCATATGCGCGACTTATTTAATGAAGATCCGCTTCGTTTTGAGAAATTTTCGCTTAAATTTAACGATATCCTGTTCGACTTTTCGAAGAACCGCATTACCGAAGAAACAGTAACTCTGCTGGCTAACCTGGCTCGTGAAGTCGAGCTGGAATCCTGGATAGAGAAAATGTTTAGCGGAGAGCAGATTAATAACACCGAAAAGCGTCCTGCCTTGCATACGGCGCTGCGAAACCGAAGTAATACCCCGGTAAAAGTGGAAGGCAGGGATGTTATGCCGGATATTCAGCAAGTACTGAATAAAATGGAGCTGATCAGTAATACGATTCGTAATGGCGAATGGCAGGGTTTTAGTGGCCGCAATATTATCGATGTTGTAAACCTTGGAGTAGGCGGCTCGGATCTGGGGCCGGTGATGGTTACAGAAGCTTTACTGCCTTATGGCAAGTCGGGGCTTCGGGTGCATTTTGTTTCCAATGTCGATCCCAGCCATATTTGCGATACCTTACGTAACCTCAACCCGGAAACCACTTTATTTATTGTTTCTTCAAAAAGCTTTACCACCCAGGACACCATTGAAAATGCCAAAACCGCGCGTGACTGGTTGCTTGAAGCCGCCCGCGACGAAGCGGCTGTCGCCAAACATTTTATCGCGGTGGCAGCGAATACTGAGGCTGCCATTGAATTTGGTATTGCCGAAGAAAATGTCCTGCAAATGTGGGACTGGGTAGGTGGGCGTTATTCACTGTGGTCATCTATCGGTATTTCCATTGCTATATATATAGGAATGGACCGCTTTAAAGCCCTGCTTGAAGGCGCATTTGAAATGGATGAGCATTTTCGCCATACCCCGTTTGAAAAAAACATCCCGGTTATGATGGCGCTGTTGGGTATCTGGTATAACAATTTTTTTAAGGCCGATACCTATGCGGTCTTACCCTATGACCAGCACTTACACCGCTTTCCGGCATTTTTACAACAGGTCGATATGGAAAGTAATGGCAAAAGCGTGACACGTTCCGGGCAAAGAGCGAACTATTCTACCGGGCCTATCCTCTGGGGTGAGCTGGGTATTACAGGGCAACATGCTTTTTACCAGTCCTTGCATCAGGGAACCAAGCTGGTGCCAACCGATTTTATGGTACCGATAGAAAGCCTTAACCCGGTTGGCCAGCACCATACTATTTTGCTTTCTAACTTTTTTGCACAAACTCAGGCATTAACCCGTGGCCGTACCGAGCAAGAAGCGCGTGCCGAACTGGAACAGCAAGGTTTACCCGAAGATGAAATTAAACGCCTGTTACCTTATAAAGTGTTTAAAGGGAATAAACCCAGCAACACAATTTTATTCCGCGCACTGACACCACGCACACTCGGCTCATTGATTGCCATGTACGAACATAAAATTTTTGTACAGGGTATTATCTGGGATATAAATTCATTTGATCAAATGGGTGTAGAGCTGGGGAAAAGGCTGGCAGATACAATTTTTAAACAACTTAGTGCCCGTGAACCGGTGGATAACCATGACGTATCAACTAACGGGTTAATAAATTATTATATGAAAATGTCGGGTGGTTAGTTGGGTTCTTTTGGCCATTCATTCAGCAGTTTTATTTTACCGTTGGGTTTCAACCGGGTTAACAGGAACAGGCGGGTGGCACTGTAAGTTCCCCCCTCAACCGCATCGTTGATTTGAATCAGCATATCTTCAATACCATCCTGGTTAAAATCACCTTTGGCCAGCAATTGTAATCTTTCACTACCACCTTCGTTATAATAAATCAGGTGGTAAGGGCCTTTCTTTTCTGTTCTGGTAACCGGCTCAACCTGTGCCCAGGTAGAAATATTGTTGTTAGCCAAAATACGTTTACTTTCCATCGTAGAAATTATTTGCGCCATTTGTTTTGGAAGTTTTTCAGGCAGATGTTTATCGAAAACAATTGAATCAAGATATGTTTTACTTGAGGGCTTGCCATTAGCGATAATTCGGGTGGCTTCGCATAAAACGGTGTCTCTAACAAAAATTTTATAATAACTAAGTGGACGAGTTTCAAGATTCTGGTGAGAATATTTAAAATATTCTTCACAAGAAGATATTTGTATGAGCTTCTCAGGTGTATTTATGTCGATCACATTAATATTCCCTTCCCACTTTTCTGTTAATATTTTTTTTAGGTCAGAAATATTTTCTTTTTTTATATTATCAGGAAGGTTTGCTGGCGCCTGGTAGTAGCTAAAAAGTTTAACAGGGGTTTTTGATGTTGATTGATTCTCGTAACAACCTGTAATAAAAAACAATGGGATTATTATGCAGGATACTTTAAATTTTTGTTTCACTTTTTTCTCTCATGACTTATGGTGTTTGTTTAAGCAGATTTGAATTTGATGTTGCTGCATTTAGCAACAAGTTTTTCACATAGTTATTTCGTGATTGAGGTATTGTGGGCTTGCGGTGGGATTGTTTTGCCGCTTCTTTCCAGTTTTTTTGTTTTATCGCAAGATTAAATTTTGGGAAAAGGTTCTTTAATTTACTCATACCCAGGTTATATATCATATCGAACAGAGCCATTTTTACCTCGGTAGGATATAAATCAAATTTAGGATAAAGTAATTTTAATTCTTTGTGGAACTGGTTTATTTGCGTTGCAAACAGGTTGTCTATCGATTTTTGTGTAAGAATCAATTTTGTATACTTCTTATATTTAAAACTGTATTTACCCTTGGGTTGGCTTTTTATCTTCGTGTAATCCTGCTGTATTTCTTTTGATGTTGCTTTTTTTAGGGTTTTGTTATGCACAAAAGGGAGTTTTTGTGCCGCTTTTAATGAAGGTATCAAAGAACCAATACCAACGGTGACATAACCCTCGGAATCAAGGTACATATGCGACACATTGCCTTCATACGAGGTGATTTGCTTTTTTAGTCTTTTAGCGAGTGCTCCAGGAATCATTTATTTGTCACCTCCTGTTGTGACCAGGGCTGATGGCCCATTGTAAAAGTTGGTAGCTCGGGGGGGAATCGAACCCCCACTCTGTCACCAGAACCGGATTTTGAATCCGGCGCGTCTACCAGTTCCGCCACCGAGCCAACAAGCAGAACATTATATGTAAAGAGTGCATGCTTTGTAAAAGCAATTTCTGTAAAATTCGCCTTTATGTCAACAAAATCCAACTCTCAACCAATATCAGCAGATAAAGTCTGGCAGCGCAGCGATTTTTATTTTGAACTGCCTGATGAACTGATAGCTCAACAACCTGCAAGTGAACGTGCAGCCAGTCGTTTATTGGTGGTATCGCCGGGGCAGTCTGTTGAAGATAAAAACTTTACCGATTTAATTAATTACCTCTCGCCCGGCGATCTGCTGGTGATGAATGATACCCGGGTGATACCGGCGCGTTTACATGGTAAGAAAGATACTGGCGGAAAAGTTGAAGTGCTGGTTGAACGAATAATCGATAATACAACCGTACTCGCTCATCTGCGTTCAAGTAAGTCACCAAAGACAGGTACGCAGTTATTGCTTGAAAATACTTTATCGGCAACAGTTAAAGGACGTGAAGATGATTTATTTATACTGGAGTTTACATTACAGAGTGAACAAACCGTCCTTGAGGCTTTAGATAAGTATGGCCATATTCCGTTACCTCCTTATATAGAGCGTGAAGATACCACTACCGACAGAGATCGTTACCAGACTGTCTATGCTGCAAAACCCGGAGCGGCAGCAGCGCCAACGGCGGGTTTGCATTTTACCAATGAGATTCTCGATAAAATCAAAGCTAAAGGTATTGATATTGCCACAATTACCTTGCATGTCGGGGCAGGAACCTTTCAGCCGGTACGCGTGGATAATCTGCAAGATCATAAAATGCATTCAGAATGGATTAGCCTGGACGAGACGGTTGTTAAAGAAATTGTGGAAACAAAAAACAAAGGCGGTCGAGTGGTTGCAGTGGGTACAACCTCGGTTCGCTGTTTAGAGGCTGCCTTTGCAAAGCATGGCGAGTTAAAAGCTTATACGGGTGAAACCGATATATTTATTACACCCGGTTTTGAATTTAAAGTGGTTGATGCCTTGTTAACAAATTTTCATTTGTCAGAATCGACATTGATAATGTTAGTCAGTGCTTTTGCCGGTTATGAAAATACCATGGCGGCATACAAACACGCTATTGAACAGAAGTATCGTTTCTTTAGTTATGGGGATGCCATGTTTATTATTAAAAAAATATAATTATTAAACCACGAAGGACACAAAGAGCACGAAGAAAATATATTATGTTATGTTTTTGATGAAATGGATTTTACTTGTTAAGAAACAAAAACAAAGAAACATATAGTAATGTTTTATGTTAGTTACACCTTCGTGTTCTTTGTGTCCTTCGTGGTTAATCTTTTTTAAGTTATACTATTTTTTTCAAAGAGTTCCAAACAGTGAAATTTAATCTACTTAATACCGAAGGTGCTGCACGTCGGGCACAGTTACAGTTTAAACGCGGCACTATTGAAACGCCGGTGTTTATGCCCGTGGGGACTTATGGCACGGTAAAAGCCATGACGCCGGACGAGCTAAAAGGAATGGGTGCAGAAATTATTCTGGGCAATACTTTCCATTTAATGCTCCGCCCAGGCACTGATGTAATCAAAGCACACGGTGATCTGCACGACTTTATGAACTGGGATAAACCCATTCTGACCGATTCCGGTGGTTTTCAGGTATGGAGTCTCGGTGCAGGCAGTGAAAAACGTACGGTGGATGCGAGTAAAATAAAATCGAAACCAGCGAAAATTACAGAAGAAGGGGTACATTTTCAGTCACCGGTCGATGGACGTAAAATTTTTATGGGCCCGGAAGAATCCATGCAAATACAGCATGAGCTGGGTTCTGACATTGTGATGATTTTCGATGAATGTACACCGTACCCGGCAACCGAGCAGCAAGCGAAAGATTCGATGGAACTCTCGCTGCGCTGGGCCGAGCGTAGCAAAACGGAATTTAATAAATTAAAAGCAACGGGCAGTGAAAGAAATGAAGCCTTGTTTGGTATTGTCCAGGGTGGCATGTACCCGCAGCTGCGTCAGCAATCGGTTGAAGGCCTGAAAAAAATTGGTTTCGACGGCTATGCCATTGGGGGTTTATCTGTTGGCGAGCCAAAAGATGAAATGATGCATACACTGGATAACTTAACCCCACATATGCCTGAGAACGCGCCGCGCTATTTAATGGGAGTGGGCACGCCTGAAGATCTGGTCGAGTCAGTTCGCCGCGGTGTCGATATGTTCGACTGTGTGATGCCGAC